>NZ_KV802737.1:0-82421 GCF_001810835.1 Nosocomiicoccus sp. HMSC067E10
TTAAGTGGCTAGGTTGATTATAAAATCTTCCCGTGATTCCTATATATTAAAAGTAACTTTTTAAACAAAAATCTAAGGAGTTAATGAGATATGGATGTTCAGTCAGAAAAGTTTCAAGTAGAACAGCTGAAACGTAATATTGAAAATTTTCTAACGCATATTAGTGATGACACAATGAAAACCGCGCTACAAAACATACAGAAAAGACGTGCGGAGAGTGATATTAAAGTTGTCCCGGTAGATGTTTTAATTGATGATAATCGTAGACTCATCACAAGTTTACGTGAAAATAACATTTTCAACATCGGAGATTTAAGACGATTTGATTCGAAGTCTTTACAAATCGTACTCAAAGGGGCCGAACCTGAAGAAGTCGAACGATTAGTAAAAGATAAAGACGAAATGATCCGCGACATTACGAATCATACGTTCCCAAAAATTGATATTGATAATTTAACTCAAGATGCGCGTACATTATTAAATTATTGGTACTTTAATACGACATACAAAAATGAAGTGGAACAGTTAAAAAATGAAACTGTTACAAATGACGCGGAAAATCTATTAAAAACGATGAAGAAAAAACGTGGTATTTTTATGTCGTGGTTTCAATCTTTAGCTGAAAAAGAAAAAATTAACGCGGCGTTTCATCAATTTGAAAAAGTACAACTAGAGCTCAGTCAACTACATAAAGATGTCGATACGCTCTATAGTGATCTAAATAATGAGTTAAAAATAAAAGAAGTATTTATGAATGACAGTGCGTCATTTTATGCATTTATAGAATCTAGAACAGGCGTCGCGTCGAGTCAACACGCAGGTGATTTACCTTCAGTATTAGTTAAAAAAATAACAAACATGGACCTCGACGTATCACTACTTACAGGTGGAACATTACGTCCGTATCAAGCATTCGGAACGAAGTATGCGTTGTATAACAAACGCACGCTAATCGGTGACGAAATGGGGCTCGGTAAAACGATTCAAGCACTCGGAGTGATTACGCATTTATTTAAGGAAAATAAAACGCGCGCATTTGTCATTTGTCCAAAAAGCGTGATGGCGAACTGGGCGCATGAAATTGAAAAATGGACGAGCATCCCTGTAAAAATATTTCACGGTGCTAAGCGTGACGAAGCGTTTAACGAATGGCTTGAAACACCGAGTATTTTAATTACAAATCCAGAGCATACGAAAAACATAGATTACGACGCATTAGATTTTATCGACTGCTTAATTATCGATGAAGCGCATTTAATTAAAAATCCAAATACACAGCGTACTAAAAATGCTATGGCGCTTGCTGAAAAAAGTGAATACGTCATGATGATGACAGGTACACCGATTGAAAACAATTTAAACGAGATGAAGCACTTAATCGGCATATTACAACCTCAAATCATTAAAGAAATCGATAATAATCCACGTATGAATGAACCAGAAACATTTAAGACGATCGTATCACCTGCCTATTTAAGACGTAAACGTATCGATGTGTTAAAAGAACTCCCAGATATAGAATTCATCGAGATGTTTTCTGAAATGAGTCAAAAAGAACGTCAGTACTATAACGACGCGGTTCGAGAAGGCTTACCTGGTCTTATGAAGATGAGACGAGCTGCATTTACTGGTAATAACATCAACGATTCTGAAAAACTCGCGAACTTAATAGAAATTTGTACAGAGGCAAAAGAAAACGGTCATAAGATCTTAATCTTCAGCTTCTTTAAAGATAATTTAGAGCTCATCCATCAAACACTCGGTGCGCAAAGTGCGGGGATAATTTCTGGAGACGTTTCAATGAACGAACGTCAACAAATGATCGATACGTTTACACATCGAGAAGCTGGTGCAACGTTAATCGGCCAAATTGACGCAGCAGGTGTTGGTTTAAACATACAAGCGGCAAACATTGTAATTTTATGTGAGCCACAATGGAAACCATCGACAGAGCTTCAAGCAATTGGTCGAGCGTATCGTATGGGACAAACGAAAAACGTCATCGTGTATAGATTGTTATCGGAAAACAGTATCGACGAAGCAATCACACAAGTTAGAGATGAAAAACTAAAATCATTTAACCTATACGCAAACGACTCAAGCGTTGCTGATATCTTTAAAGCTCAAGAAATAGAAATTAATGAAAAAGATATTCAAAAAGAAGCGTTTGAAATCGAAAGAAAACGATTAGAGGAGAGCCATGGTGCATAGACGGAGTTGGAGTTTATCTTAATTTTACGCAAAATATCCAAAACCTCTCACCCAAAACAAAAAGAAACACGCAAACTAAGATTTCTCTTAATTTGCGTGTTTTATTATGCGAAATGATTCATCAGTTCGTTAAACTGATCGTCTTTTAACTTTAAATCATGATTAACGACTGCTTCATCTAAATAGCCGTCGATATGTGATGCATATGATTTAGAGTGATTGTCTTGATATAAAATTCCTTTTAATAACCCTTCGTGCTCGTTAATGTAGTTCATTACTTTGTTGCGATCTTCTCTATCGTAGTCTTCGATATCTTCGATATCAGTCACACGTTCTTTAAACCATTCATATGTGTTCACTTTGTTGTATGTGACACACGGACTATAAACGTTTACGAATGCGAAGCCGTCGTGTTTAATTGCCGCTTCAATTATTGCAGTTAAACCTTTAATATCAGACGAGACACTTTGAGCGACAAATGTCGCACCGCTTGCCATCGCAGTTGATATTGGAACGATTGGACTTTCAATTGAACCGTTTGGTGTCGTGTTCGTAACAAATCCTTTCGCACTTGACGGTGATGTTTGACCTTTTGTTAAGCCGTACACTTGGTTATCCATGACGATATACGTCATATCAATGTTACGTTTGATCGCGTGAACAGTATGTCCAACACCGATCGCAAATCCGTCACCATCTCCACCTGTTGCGATAACTTCTAAATCTTTATTGGCCATTTTAATACCTTGGGCGATTGGTAGACTTCTACCGTGTGTTGCGTGGAAACCATATGAACGAATATATCCGGATACACGTCCACTACAACCGATCCCACTGACTAATGCTAAGTCTTCTGGCTCTAATCCAACGTTTGCAGAGGCACGTTGAATCGCAGATTGAATACTGAAGTGACCGCATCCAGGACACCAGTTTGGCTTTATATCGTTTCTAAAATCTTTAAATTTTGCCATGACTATTCATCCTTTAATTACAATAATTCGTTCAAATGACGTTCGATTTCTACCGGTTTTAACGGCGTACCGTCATATTTATTAAACTGAGACATTTTACCATGGTGTGGGTAGTTCATCTTAATGATGTTATATAGTTGTCCCGTATAGTTTTGCTCGACGACGAGTATCTCTTTAGCGCCATCTAAGTATGGCTGTAGTGCTTCAATTGGCACTGGGAACAGTTGACGCATATGAATCGTCGTTATATTTTTATCGATACGTTCGACCGCTTCATCGACTGGGCCGTTACCACTTAAGAAACTAATGACGAGTAACTCAGAGTCTACGTCACCATTTATTTTAAACGGTGCATCGATCGTTAGTCCCTCAAGTTTACGCATACGTTTGTCCATTTGTGTTTTACGGTTCACTGCACTTTCGTTAGGCGTACCGTTCGGGTTATGTTCAACACCCGTGACGTGGTGAATACCGCCTTTCACTCCAGGAATCGGTCGTGCGGAAATACCACTTTCTGTCACTTTAAAGCGTTCAAAGTAACTTTCGTCTCCGTCGATGTCTTCAGTAATCATTTGTCCTCTATTAATGACGACTTTTGAAGGGTCAAACGGATTTGATGACTGCTTACCGAGTGACATTTGTAAATCTGATAAAAGAATGACAGGCACTTGATATTCATCTGCTAAGTTAAACGCTTCAGTTGTCAGATAAAATGCATCTTCTACGTCTGTTGGTGCGAGGATGATTTTTGGAATTTCACCGTGCGTACCATAAATCATCTGCATTAAATCCGATTGCTCTTGCTTGGTCGGAAGGCCTGTTGACGGACCTCCACGCATCGTATCGACGATTACGAGTGGCGTTTCAGTCATACCTGATAGTCCAATAGACTCCATCATCAGTGACAGTCCAGGACCTGAACTAGATGTAAAACTTCTTGCACCTGCATAGTTCGAACCGATTGCCATCGTAACCGCTGAAATTTCATCTTCAGTTTGGATGACTGTACCATCGACCTTTGGTAAATGTTCGATCATATACTCCATAATGTCACTCGCTGGAGTAATTGGGTATGCTGCCATAAAACGTACACCTGCGTTTAATGCACCAAAACCTATCGCATCGTTACCAATGAGATATAAAGAATCACGAGTTTCGACTTTTTCTAATTCAAAGTCTCCATCGATTTGGTCGAGTCGTTCTTCGATATAATTAAATCCGTTTTTTAATGCATTTATATTATTATCGACAATTTCTTGCCCTTTACGTGCAAACATCGTATAAATCATATCTGTAAACTTCTCAATATCAAGATGCATAAGACTTGCACTTGCACCGACAGCAACCATGTTTTTCATTAACTTACTGCCGTGTTCATTTGCGATTTCAGTAAATGGAACTGCGATGAGCTGAACGTTTAAATCTTCTTTTACTTCTGGTTTAAACTTTTCGTCAGCTAATATTACACCGCCATCTATTAACTCGCTTGCGTTAATATCGATCGTCTCTTGATCGAACGCAACTAATATATTTGTGTGGTCGCTAATTGATCGTACTTCTTTTGTTGAAATACGAATGTTGTTGTTCGTATGACCACCTTTAATTCTTGATGAAAAGTGACGGTAACTATATAAATAGTACCCCATACGGTTTAACGTCGTTGAGAAAATTTCACCTGTCGACTCAATTCCCTCACCTTGTTGTCCACCGACTTTCCATGATAATTGACTGATCATTTTCGTGCCTCCTCTAACAATTAAATCATATCAAATTTAACTGTTGAATTCAGTGTACATACTGTCATTCACTTAAAATTCATACTTATGTCCGATTACTCTCGTATTAAAATCGGTTCAATTGTCTGTCTGACTGTATCAATCACTACTGCAGATAAAATACCATCACCTTTATCAGGTACGACATGTCGTTTTGGTAATTGGTCTAAAAATCTAGAAATGACCGCTTCTTTATCGATACCGAGTATGCCATCTTTATACCCTGTCATACCGACATCTGTTATGTACATCGTCCCGTTGTCTAAAACGACTGCGTCGTTCGTTTGAACGTGCGTATGCGTCCCGACGACAGCATTCACTCTACCGTCTAAATAATATCCCATTGCAATCGCTTCAGATGTCGTTTCACAGTGAAAATCCACAAATATTTGATCAGCGGATTCTCTTTTTAACAATGCATCGATTTCTGTAAACGGGTTATCAATCGACTCCATAAAACTACGCCCTTGTAGATTCACAATCATTAACGTTTCATTGTTAATATTTACTTTTTTAAATCCTTCGCCTGGAACGATTGACGGATAATTAAGTGGACGGATAATTTTTTTATCTGCTTCAAAGAGTTCAAATACTTCATCTTTATGAAATGCATGGTTTCCGAGTGTGATAAAGTCCACACCGTATCCCATGAGCTCTTTATAAATCGCTTTTGTCATCCCTTTGCCGTGTGCAGCATTTTCTCCGTTTGCGATTGTATATTGTATGTTATATTCTCGTTTTAACTCTGGTAAATTTTCCTTTACCATTCGACGCCCAATTTTACCGACAATATCTCCAATAAATAAAATTCTCAATCTTTTATTCCTTTCATAAAAAAAGATTGGAAACAATGTTCCAATCTTTATTTGGCATATTCTACAGCCCTCATCTCACGGACAACTGTCACTTTAATATGTCCTGGATACTGCAGTTCATCTTCGATTTGTGATTTAATATCTCGAGCGAGTCGATATGCTTGTACATCATCGACGTCTTCTGGACGAACCATAATTCGAATTTCTCGTCCCGCTTGAATGGCAAACGACTTCTCTACGCCGTCGTAGCCTTCTGCAATTTTCTCTAAGTTTTCAAGTCGTTTTACGTAATTTTCTAACGTTTCACGACGTGCACCTGGACGTGCTGCACTTAATGCGTCAGCTGCTGCAACGATTATAGAAATGATACTCGTTGCTTCAACGTCACCATGATGTGAAGCGATTGCGTTAATCACTGTCTCGTTTTCTTTGTAGCGTTTTGCTAAGTCTACTCCGATTTCTACGTGTGAACCTTCGACTTCATGGTCGATCGATTTACCGATATCGTGGAGTAATCCTGCACGTCTCGCGAGACTCACGTCTTCGCCAAGTTCAGCAGCGAGCATACCTGCTAAAAATCCAACTTCTACTGAGTGCTTTAATACGTTTTGACCGTAACTTAAACGGAATTTCATCTTACCAAGATGTTTAATGAGTTCAGGATGTAAATTATGAATATCCAATTCGAATGCTGCTTGTTCACCAGCATCACGAATGATACTCTCCATATTACGTCTTGCTTTATCGACCATTTCTTCAATGCGTCCTGGGTGAATACGTCCATCTAAGACGAGTTCGTCTAACGCATTTTTAGCGATCGTTCTACGTATTGGATCGAATCCTGAAAGGATAACCGCTTCTGGTGTATCGTCGATAATTAAATCGACTCCTGTTAACGTTTCAATCGTACGAATGTTACGACCTTCACGTCCGATAATACGACCTTTCATTTCGTCGTTTGGTAAGTTGACAACAGATACCGTCGATTCACTCGTGTACTCTGCTGCGTATCGTTGAATCGTCGTCGCAAGCAATTCTTTTGCTTTTCGGTCCGCTTCATATTTCGCTTCTTCTTGACGCTCTTTTAGCATTACAGCCATATCGTGTGACAGTTCTTTTTCGAGCGCTCTAAAGATTTCATCTTTAGCTTCAGCACTTGTTAATCCGGAGATGCGAGTTAATTCATCATTTTGTTGACTGATGATTTCATTAATCTTTTGTTCCTTGGCATCCACCGATTGCTGTTTGTCTTCAATTTTCGCTTCTTTTAAATCTAATATCTCATCTTTCTTATCTAGAGTTTCACTTTTTCTATCTAAGTTTTCCTCTCGAGAAAGTAGTCGAGATTCAAAAGCTTGTAGTTTTTGTCGTGCATCATTTTGCTCACGATCAAACTCTTCTTTTAACTTTTGATTGTATTCTTTTGCTTCAAGCAATTTCTCCTTTTTTAAATTCATCGCAGTTTTATTTGCTTCTTCGATGATATGTTCAGCTGAAGATCTTGCTTGTTGCTGCTTATTCGTCATAATTCTATTGACGATTAAATATCCGATAACAACACCGAGAATAATACCAAGTAAGATTAAGAAAATGTCTTTCATGTCCACAAAAAACACCTCCCTAATGCATGCTATTCACGTGTTGGTTAAAAATGTGTATTTTAAATATAATAATTTATCATACAGATTTCATTTTATATATTTTACATAAAAAAATCAAGCATGAGAGTGACTCATGCTTGATAATATTACTCATCAAATAGGCTGTTTTCTACTTCTTCACTTTCTTCAGTGACTTCACCTTCAAAGCCTAATTCGTTTCGTAATTTATCATTAATTTCTTCTAGTACTTCAGGGTTATTCGTTAAGTACTCTTTTGCGTTTTCTTTACCTTGACCGAGTCTTTCCCCGTTATAAGAGTACCACGCACCGCTTTTATCGACGATGTCGTATTCGACTCCGAGATCGAGAAGTTCACCTGTTCTAGAAATACCTTGTCCGTACATAATATCTACTTCTGCTACTCTAAATGGTGGTGCAACTTTGTTTTTAACAACTTTAATTTTCGTACGGTTTCCGACGATATCTTGTCCGAGTTTTAACTGTTCTGCACGGCGCACTTCTAAACGAACTGAGCTGTAGAACTTCAGCGCACGTCCACCAGGTGTCGTTTCCGGGTTACCGAACATAACTCCAACTTTTTCACGAATTTGGTTGATGAAAATCGCTGTCGTATTACTTTTAGAAATTGCAGCAGATAGTTTACGTAATGCTTGTGACATCATTCTCGCTTGTAAACCAACGTGAGTATCTCCCATCTCACCTTCGATTTCTGCTTTTGGTGTTAATGCTGCAACTGAGTCAATAACGACGATATCCACTGCACCACTTCGTACGAATGCTTCGGCGATTTCTAATCCTTGCTCCCCGTGGTCTGGCTGAGACAGGTATAAATTCTCGATATCGACACCTAAGTTTTTAGCATACACTGGGTCCAGTGCGTGCTCAGCATCGATAAATGCAGCGATTCCACCTTGACGCTGCACTTCAGCAATCGCATGTAATGCGACTGTCGTTTTACCTGAAGATTCTGGTCCGTAGATTTCGATAATTCTACCTTGTGGATATCCACCGACACCGAGTGCACGGTCTAATGTGATCGAACCTGATGACGTCGTTTTTACTTTACGTCCAGGATCGTCACCGAGTTTCATAACGGCACCTTTACCGAACATCTTATCCATATTCTTTTGAACAGTTTCTAGAGCTTTTTGTCTTTCATCCATCTATTACATTCCTCCGAACTATCTTTTAAATCATTTTTCGATATTTAAAGTATACCATAACAAAAAATAAAAGACGAATATATGTTCGTCTTTTATGTGCTAAATTTCAAATATTAAATTCAGTATTTTAAATATCGCTTACTTTTTAAAGCAGATAATTAAAAGTTACGCTTTTTGATTTAAAAACACGTCTCGTCCTTTGTAGAAATACTCAATCATCGATAAAATCGTGAAGAACACTGCGATATATAGAGATATCATACCGATAGATACCCCGATATAATTGACAAATAAATCTCCAAATAGAAGTAAGACGAGAGCAACCATTTGGAATACTGTTTTAATTTTTCCTAAATTACCAGCGGCACTGACAAACCCTTGTTCGATTTGAAGTAAACGTAATCCTGTAACTGCAAATTCTCTTGCGATAATTACGATAGCGATCCAACTTGAAATTACTGACCACTCGACTAATACAATGAGACCTGAAGCGACGAGTAGTTTATCTGCAAGTGGGTCTAGAAATTTACCCATATTTGTAATTAAATTTAACTTTCGTGCTAAATAGCCGTCTAACGCATCTGTCAGTGACGCGACGACGAAAATAATCGCTGCGATAAGTTGCTCAATTAAAATCTCGTTTCCTCCAAGTATCGCTACTGTACCGAAGTTAAAATCGTTAATTGCAAATATAATAAAGACCGGTATTAGTATGATTCTTATCACTGTAATCCAGTTAGGTAAATTCATAGTTTACTCCCTCTCAATCGTAAAATGATAAAACAACGTGCCGTCATTTTGTACTTCATCGTCTTCTAATTCAACATCATTCACAAAAATACTGAGTTTGTCGTTGTCTTCAACTGCAATAAATAACTCTGATGCATCTGACTGAATTAAATATGTCTCATCATTAATTGTTTCGTTAACATACGTATTATTGTTATCGTCTGTCATGTTGACAGTACTCCCGTCACCTTTAAACGTGACGTTAATGTCATTTGACGTATTTATCGTATAAAATGCTGTATTGTCTTCAACGCGCTCTAGCGTTACGTTAAACGTGTCGCTTTCTTCTTTAGGTGAGACTTCGACCTCATCATATACAGGAGACTTTCTAAAGTAATCTCCTTGTCCACCGACTTGTAAAAGAACAAGCCAAAGAACAAACAACACTCCGATCACAATTAAAAAAGTATATATCGTCTTTTTTAAATAGAGCATGTCTTTATCGACTTTATTTTCTTTACGTTCTTTATAGACCGCTTCTTTTGTCGGTATTTCGTCACCATAACGTTCAAACAAATCGTCACTATTTAACTGTAAAGCATCCGCATACGTACGAATTAAATACTTCGTATGACTACTATCCGGAAGCTCCTGATAGTCGCCTCTTTCTATCGTTTGGATAATATCACGACGAATATTCGTACGTGCTTCAATTTCACGTAACGTAATGCCTTTTTGTTCTCTCACATTTCTTAAATATGGTCCTAAACTCATAATTTAACCCTTCTTTATAACGTGTACCATCCACCGTTAATATTTAGCACTTCACCTGTGATCGATTGACTCTCTTTACTGAGTACGAAGTTCACAAGTTTTGCAACTTCAACTGGTTCAATCAGTCTTTGCTGTGGTAACTCTTCGAGTAAAACTTTAATATCCTCTTCACTTAAAAGATTAGTCATCTTACCTTTAACAGCACCTGGTGCGACGGCGTTAATCGTAATATTCGTACCCGCGTACTCGACAGCGAGTGAACGAACGAGTGTGTTTTGTGCACCTTTCATCGACGCATAAACACTTTCACAACTCGCACCAATTTGACCGTACACACTTGAAATAACGACGATGCGTCCGTGTGAACTCTTCTTTAATCTCGGTAATGCTGCCTGTATAAAAACAATTAAGTTCCGCACTTGGATGTTATACTGTTCGTCGATAACATGTAGTGGTGTATCTTCTAGCATATCAAAATACGCACTACCAGGTGTATAAATTAAACAATCGATTGTTTCGATATGTTTAAACGTCGCTTCGACTTCTTCAATAGAAATCGGCTGTGATAAGTCAAAGTAATGATGCAAATTGTCATAAGTTGACGGTGTGTGTCTAGAATAGCTAATGACGTGTTCGTCTTTTAATTCGTTATGTATTGCGGATCCAATGGATCCGCTACTTCCAACTAGTATGACGTTACGCATTTTTCATCATCACGACAGAGACATAGTCGTCATTTAATACAGTGTTAAATGCATCATTCACGTCATCGACGGTAATCGAATCGACGATATTTGGAATGTCATAAAGGTTGCCACCGTCTAATAAATATTTTGTATATTGATTTGCAATATATTCTGGTGAATTTAAAGAAGATAAATAGTCACCAATTGTTTCACGTTTTTCGCTTTGTAACATCTCTTCAGTGAAATAATCCGTATTTTTAACTTCATCGATAATCGCCTGAATTCGCTGAATCGTTTCTTCAGGTTTTTCACTATGTGCAATAAATAGCGTGTGTGAGAAGTCAGATTCCCCTTGGAAGCCGTATTGGAAACTATCATCTACAAGATTTTCATCGATTAGATCATAGAAATACTGAGATTTCGCTCCAAATACCATCTCTAACGCAAACATCATTGTGAAATCGAGTTTTAATAACGACGCGTCATCTAAATCGTGATTATATTTATATCCGAGCATCACTCTGTCATCCGACACGTTCATCTTAATTGTTTTTTCTTTGTCGTGAACGTGATTTTCTTCAGTCACTGTATGAAGTGTTAACTCTTTCGGGTCGTGATTACGTTTTGATTGATGTGTTTCGATAAAACTAAATAACTCACTATCATCTAAATCACCGACGACGATTAACACCATATTGTTCGGTGCGTAAAATGTCTCATGACACAAATATAAATCTTCTTTTGTAATTTGTTGAATCGAGTCGAGCGTTCCAGCGATATCAATACGAACCGGATGTGTGTTATATAGTGACTCCATCATCGTAGAGAATAATTTATACCCCGGATTATCTTGATACATTTTGATTTCTTCGTTAATAATACCGACTTCTTTTTCAACAGATTGATCGGTGAAATAAGGCTCTTCGACCATATCCATAAGGAGTTTTAAGTTGTCATAAAAGTTGTCTGTACAACTAAATAAATAACTCGTACGGTCAAAAGATGTAAATGCATTCGCACTTGCACCGTGTTCACTAAATTTATGGAAGACATCACCATCTTCTTTTTCAAACATTTTATGCTCTAAAAAGTGTGCGATTCCGTCAGGAATTTTGTGCGTCACACCGTCGACTGTAAAATGATTATCTACAGAACCAAAACGCGTCGTATACGTCGCAAACTTTTTGTTAAACCCTGGCTTTTTAACGTAAATGACTTCTAATCCGTTTGGGAGTGTTTTACTAATGACTGTTTCTTCAAGTGCTTCATAATATTTAACTGTCATCACTTTCTCCTCCTGTTAGCGTATATACCGTATCGAGATGAATCGAGTGCGCTGCTTCAATAATATCTTCACGCGTAATGCTTTCAACTTTTTCTTTAAATTCATCATCTGTCAATCCTGTTAAGTTTTCGCTATATACAATTGATATCATACCTTTTGCTCGATCTTTACTGTTTTCTCTATCTGATAATAACTTTTTCTTCGTCTCTTCTAAAAACTCAGTAGTAAAGTCACCATTTTGGAATTTTTCAAGTTCGATAATGATGTGCTGTTCCGTTTCTTTCACACGTGAGTGGTCAACTCCAGCTAAAGCAAATAAATATCCATTTTTAACATCGACGTTTGAACTAATTTGATACGCTAACGAACGTGCTTCACGTAAATGCTTAAATAGATAGCTCGACGCGCCACCACCAAACATACGGTTAAAAATACGCACTGACATTTCGTTAGTTTTTTCTTTATCGATTCTAAAACCTAAAATTGCTTTAGACTGTTCTACGTCGTCATGCATTACTTTGTAGTTGACAATTTTTTTAAGATCTACTTCATAATTATTGAACGGTAATTCAACATAGTTTTCTCTATCGTAGATTTTTTGTAAAAGATTAATTGAACGATCGTCAATATTTCCACAGAGTAAAATCATCATTTCGTCCGTATCCATCATCGACTTGTGAACTTTTTTAATGTCATCGATTGTAATTTCATCGATATCTTCAATATTTCCGTAAGACAGTTGTCCTTCTGGTTTATCTCCAAACATCTCTTTCAAAAGACCTGTGTATGCGCGCTGCATACTGTTATCCATCATACTTTTTAGACGGTTTTTATAGAGTCGTTTTTCTTTTTCTAAAAATTTAACCATTTCTTCATCGTAAGAGAATGGTGTCGTTAACACGTCATTTAATAGTTTAGACATGTGTTCTAATATGTTTAAGTCTTCTTTAATAAAACGTTCGTTTACAAACTCTAACGTAAAGTGGACGAGATGACTCGTCCCAACTTTTGACGTTTGATACGTTAGATGTGCACCGTAATATTCTGATAAATACTGTACGAGTGCCGCTTCACTATTATGCGTCTTTGTACGTTTTACCATCATGCGAGCAAGTAAATTTCTCGCTGTAACAGTGTTTACGTCTAACTCATTTCTAAATGTGACGCGTAACGTGAATGTTTTAAATTTATTTGTATCGATCGTTACGATTGGAATGTTATTTAATCGTTCATTTCTAATTTCCAATACTAACTCTCCCTCTCATCCATTTCGTCTTCTGTGACGAGTACGTTTCTCGGCTTTGAACCACTTGCTGGTCCGATTATACCGTTACGCTCTAAATCGTCAACGAGACGCGCTGCACGGTTATAGCCGATTCTAAATTGTCGTTGAAGTAAACTTGCACTTGCGCGCTGCTCTGTGATGACGAACCATTTCGCTTCCCCGTATAATTCGTCTTCAGATTCAACTTCTTCTTTTTTCGGCTCTTTTTGATTTAATATGACCGACTTATCGTAATTTGCTTTCATCTGGCTCGTGACGTAATTGACGACATCATTCACTTCTTCATCTGATAAAAATGCCCCTTGGACACGAACTGGTTTTGATCTACCAGATGGTAAGAAAAGCATATCCCCTTTACCTAGGAGTTTTTCTGCACCCCCGGAGTCTAATATCGTACGAGAGTCAGTCGTTGAGCTGACGGCAAATGCAATACGTGACGGTATGTTTGCTTTAATGATCCCTGTAATAACGTCAACAGATGGACGCTGTGTAGCGATAATTAAATGAATACCTGCAGCACGTGCCATTTGTGCAATACGCGTAATACTTGCTTCAACGTCTTTACTTGCGACCATCATTAAATCAGCAAGCTCATCGATGATGACGACGATATACGGCATTTTAGATACTTTATCTTTATCTTCAGCTGTACGTTCTAAGTAATTGTTATATGCTGAAATGTTCTTAGTATTTGTTGCACTAAATAAGTCATATCGGCGTTCCATCTCGTTTACGACGCGTTGTAAAGCGTCCGCTGCTTTTTGTGGATTCGTCACGACAGGACTTAGTAGGTGTGGAATACCGTTATATACATTTAACTCCACCATTTTTGGGTCAATCATCATTAATTTTACTTCGTGCGGTTTTGCGTTTAGTAAAATCGAAATGATAATACCGTTAATACATACGGATTTACCGCTCCCTGTAGACCCAGCAACGAGTAAGTGTGGCATCTTGTTTAACTCTGCCATAATCGGTGCACCAGAAATGTCTTTACCAAGCGCAACTTCTAGCGGGTTTGTACTCGTCTTACGCTTCATGACTTCACGTAATGTAACCATTGAAACGACCGAGTTCGGCACTTCAATACCGACAGCTGATTTCCCAGGAATCGGTGCTTCGATACGAATATCTTTTGCTGCAAGCGACAGTGCAATATCATTTTGTAAATTAATAATACGGCTGACCTTTACGCCGATATCCGGCTGCACTTCAAACTGTGTCACGGCTGGACCGATTCTAATTTTTGACACTTTCGCTTTTACACCAAAGTTATGAAGTGTTTCTTCTAAAACTTTACCTTGTTTTAACACGACGTCATTTGACATCTTTTCTGACACTTCAGCATCTTTTAGCAATGTAATCGGTGGTACTTTATACTCGAGAAGCTCTTTAATTTCTTCTTCGTCTAGTTCGTCGAGTGGAGTATTCTCCTCGACGTCTTCAATCGAGTCATCGAGTTCCTCTTCTTCGTACTCTAAATCAACAGTCTCATCTTTTGTTTCTACGAGGTCACTCTCGATATCATCACTACCGACAATTTCAGGTTCATATACTGCTTCTTCGACTTCTTCTTCGATATCATCATGACTTGAAGACTCGATAATTGGATCTTCAACTTTCGTTTTCTTTGCTTTTTTCTTCTCTATTTTTTCTGGTTTATTCGCACGTTTTTCTTTATTTTTCTCGATGATTTCAGACGTTTTACTATTGATACTTTTACTAGTCACTGATAACAATTGTCCGACGCGAGAAAAATCTTTACGCAGTTGTTCTTCGACGCTTTTATTTCGAATCATAATAATCGAAAAGTAAATAAACACAGCAGCAAGTAAAACTGTACCGATAAAGCTGAGCGTGTTATTCATCGCTGTAAATAGTACTTGACCAATAATTCCGCCACCGGTGAAGTTTTTAAATCCTGTCGTAGCGATCGTATTTTTTATTTCATCAAAACTATAAAAATTATTAATGAGTGGTTTGTTCGTTAAATAAAGCACACTATGGAATAAAAAAATCAGTCCAAATTGTAGCAATATATAACCGAACATGCGCTTTGTGAATGGGAAGTTACGGTTCATGGCGACGTAAATACTCGTTAATGTAATGATTAAGTACGTAAAATATTTACTCGTTCCAAACAGGTACGTAAATATTGAATCGATATATTCACCAAAACTACCGAGTTGAAACAAAGATATAAAGACAAGTAATAATGTGATAAAACTCGTTAACGCATAATAGGTTTGGCGCTCATCTTTCTTTTTACGACGCGTTGCTTTCTTTTTCGCCATCACAAACTCCTTCCTAAAAAATTTGGAGATACTATAATATAATATCTCCAAAATTCTTTCTTATATTTCAGATATGATTGGTATAATCATCGGACGACGTTTCGTACTTTCGTATAAGAACTTAAGTAACGCTTCTCTAACGTCTTGTTTTAAGTCGTTCCAGTCTAAGTTTCCTGATTGAATAGAATCTTCAACGACTTCTTTTACAATTGCTTCAGCAGTCGCTAATAGCTCTTCACTTTCTTTGACGTAGACAAAGCCACGACTTTGAATTTCAGGACCGGCTTTAATTTTTCGCTCGTTACGATCGATCGTAACAACCGCAATGAATATACCGTCTTCACTTAATATACGGCGGTCTCTTAAGACGATGTTACCAACGTCCCCGACACCTCTACCGTCAATTAAGACGTTACCTGCATGTACTTTTTCTTGATAGTACATCTCTTCTCCGTCGTAGCTGACGACGTCACCTTTTTCAAGTAAGAAGATATTTTCTGGATCGATACCTGCTTCAGCAGCAAGTTTTGCGTGAGCAATCTGGTTTTTATATTCGCCCTGAACAGGAACAAAATATTTCGGTTTAAATATATTAAACATCATTTTTAACTCTTCACTTAAACCGTGACTCGATGCGTGAATTCCACTTGTCGGTAAGTAAATTTTAGCACCTGCTTTAGTTAAGTCGTTTAGCGTTGAATATAAAATGACTTCCATGTTTGACGATGGCGTCGTTAAAATATACACTTCATCGTTTTCTTTAATGTTTGTCACTTCATGCGTTCCTTTTGACATCTCTGTCAGTGCATCGAATGGTTCCCCTTGTTTACCAGTTGCGATAATGACAATTTCATTATCTGGGAAGTTTTTAATTTGATGTGACGGAACGAGTAACCCTTCAGGAATATCGAAATATCCGAGCTGTCTTGCGACTTTAAACGATGCTTCTAACGTCTTACCTAAAAATGTCACTTTTCGGTTTGCTTTATGTGCGTTTGTTAACACTTGTTGAATACGTACGAAGTTTGATGCATAAAGTGACACGATAATGCGCCCTTTAGATTTTAAGAAATCCGTTAATAACTGCTCTTCGATAATATTTTCAGGTGTATTATATCCGCGCTTTTCTGCTTCCGTAGAATCACTAATTAATACGAGACAATCATCTTCACGTGCTAAGTCGTACATCTTCGCACCGTTAAATCCGTAATCTCCTTCGAGACTTTGATCGAATTTAAACTCACCAGTATAGACGATTGAACCGTACTTCGTTTTAATTGAGCATCCGTAAGAATCAGGAATACTATGGCTCGTTTCGAAAAATTCAAAACTTGCATTTTTAAAGTTCATTTTTGATTCACTATTAATCGTATAGAACTTTTGTTTTTTACGAATATTTAATTCTTTAAATGATTCTTTAATTAAAGCAATCGTCAGCTTTGAAGCATAAATCGGTACGTCGATATCTTCTAAAATATACGGTAATGCACCGATTGAATCTGCATGACCATGCGAGATAAATATCGCTTTTAAACGGTCGATATTTTCTTTCACGTACGTAATGTCCGGAATAACGACATCTACACCGTACATTTCGTTTTCCGGAAACATTAACCCCGCGTCTAGCATGAACATTTCATCGTCTACTTCGACGATGTACATGTTTTTAGCAATCTCTCCAACTCCGCCGAGTGGGATGATTTTTACGTTCGCGTTACGCTTTCTTTCTTTTGCCACAATTTATCCCTCCTCGTTATTCTTTTTGTTTTTATCGTTATCTTTCTTTTCAATTAATGCTTTACGAGATGCATTTACGCGTCCTTGCTTATCGATTTCTGTTACTTTAACGAGTGTTTCATCGCCAACTTTTAACACGTCTTCTACGTTTTTAACGTGTGCGTGATCTAAGTTAGAAATGTGAACAAGTGCATCTTTACCAGGGAATAACTCTACGAACGCACCGAATTTTTCAATACGCTTTACTGTACCCATGTAAATTTCTCCAACTTTTGCTTCACGCGTTAAGTCTTCGATAATTTTACGTGCTTTGTCGATCATTTCTTGGTCGACAGCACCGATAAAGATCGTTCCGTCTTGCTCGATATCTAACGTTACGCCAGTTTCATCGATAATTTCGTTAATTTGTTTACCACCAGGTCCAATGACGTCACGAATTTTATCTGGGTTAATTGTCATCGTTTCAATTTTCGGAGCGTATGGTGATAACTCTGTTCTTGGTGATTCGATTGTCGCTAACATGTTATCTAAAATGTGTAGACGACCGACGCGTGCTTGTTCTAACGCCTCTTCTAAAATATCTTCACGTAATCCGTCGACTTTAATATCCATTTGAATTGCAGTAATCCCTTTAGCAGTACCTGCTACTTTAAAGTCCATATCACCTAATGCGTCTTCCATACCTTGGATGTCTGAAAGGATTGTATAGTTTTCACCATTCATCATCATACCCATCGCAATACCAGCAACTGGTGCTTTAATTGGCACACCAGCGTCCATTAATGCGAGCGTTCCACCACAAATTGACGCTTGAGATGAAGAACCGTTCGACTCTAAAACTTCTGACACGACGCGAATTGTATACGGGAATTCCTCTTGTGAAGGAATGACTTGGCTAAGTGCACGTTCACCTAACGCACCGTGACCAATCTCACGACGTCCTGGAGCGCGAAGTGGTCCAGTTTCACCGACAGAGAAGTGCGGGAAGTTATAGTGATGCATGAAATGCTTCTCTTCTTCTTCTCCGAGTCCGTCGATAATTTGGTGCTCACTTAAACTTCCTAACGTTGCAACAGATAATACTTGTGTTTGTCCACGTGTAAATAAACCAGAGCCGTGTGCTCTAGGTAAAAGTGCGACTTGAGAGTTTAACGGACGAATTTCGTCCGGTTTTCTTCTATCTGGACGGATTTTATCTTCAGTGATTAAACGACGCACTGTATTAAATACCGCATCGTTAAATAAGCGTTTCGCTTCTTTTTCGTTCGCTTCGAAGTTTTCGTCTTCTTCATCGAGTAGAGCGATAATTGCTTCTTTCACTTCAGATAATTTATTATCACGTTCGTGCTTATCAACTGTTAATACACACTCTTCAATATCAAACTGCTCGAGTTGACTATCGACGATCTTTTGAATTTCTTCGTCGTCAACTGGTGGTTCAAATGCCATTTTCTCAGGATTCACGTAGTCGACGATTTCTTGTTGGAACTCGACTAACTTTTTAATTTCTTTATGCCCAAAAAGAATTGCTTCGAGCATTTTATCTTCAGGTACTTCTTTTGCACCTGCTTCAACCATGTTGATTGCGTCAAACGTTCCTGCTAAATCAAGTTCTAATACAGAGTTGTTTAACGTCTCAACATCTGGGTTAATGACGAACTCGTCGTCTTTAATACCGATACGTACACCAGCAATCGGTCCGTTAAACGGTACGTCAGAAACAGATAAAGCAATCGATGAACCGAGCATCGCTGCCATTTCAGGTGAGTTGTTTGAATCAACAGAAAGCACTGTCGAAATAATTTGAACGTCGTGTCTAAATCCGTCTGGGAAAAGTGGACGAATTGGACGGTCGATTAAACGACTCGCAAGTGTCGCTGCTTCACTTGGACGTCCTTCACGTTTATTAAATCCACCAGGTATTTTACCGCGTGCGTATAATTTCTCTTCGTACGCCACTGTTAGTGGGAAAAAGTCCATATCTTTAGGTTCTTTAGAAGCAGTCACTGTCGATAAGACAACTGTGTCTCCATATCGTACTAGAACTGCACCGTTTGCTTGTTTGGCTACTTCGCCGTATTCAACGATTAGTGGACGTCCTGCCCACTCCGTTTGAAACGTTTTCTTAGTTTCTATCATATAATTTCTCTCCTCTACATACTTCTCTTTATGATACCATTTTTAACGACTAATTTATATAAAAAAAAGCATACCAAATGGTATGCTCTCTCTATTAACGACGTAAACCTAATTTTTTAATTAACTCACGGTAACGTGTAACGTCTTTTTCACGTAAGTAGTTTAATAAGTGCTTACGGCGACCAACCATTTTTAAAAGTCCGCGACGTGAATGGTGGTCTTTTTTGTGTACTTTTAAGTGTGCGTTTAATGTGTTAATTTCTTCAGTTAACACTGCAATTTGAACTTCTGGAGATCCAGTGTCCGTTTCGTGTACACGGTATTCTTCGATTAATTGTTGTTTTCTTTCTTTTGACATTGACATAGTCATGTCCTCCCTTATATATATATATTCGCTAATATCTGAGTCAAAAGTTAGGGTGTCTAATGACCAAGATATCGCACTTAAATTATTATACGCGCTTTACTCGAATTTTTCAAGTAACTGTATGGCGTTTTCTTTATCGATTGTCATCGCTTCAATTAAATCATCTAAACCGTCAAATTTCTTTTCTCCACGTAAATAGTTATGAAGATACACTGACACTTCTTCACCGTATATCGTACGGTCAAAATCAATTAAATGGACTTCAATCGTCACTTTATAATCTTCGTGGAACGTCGGTTTTTTACCAATCGATGCGACACCTCTATAAATCGTATCATCTGCACCAATCGTCATCGTAACAGCGTACACCCCGAGTGACGGTAGTAAAAACGGTCCGCTTGGTTCGATGTTTGCTGTTCTAAACCCAATCGTTCTCCCGCGTTTTTCACCTTGAACGACGACACCGTTAATTTGATATGGTCGACCGAGTATTTTATTTGCTTCTTCTAGCTTGTCACTTAAAAGAAGTTCTCGGATTTTTGTCGTCGAAATTTTTTCTTCGTTCTCGTTTATCGGAAGTACTTTAGTCGTGTTAAATTCGTCATACGTCTTTAACGTCGTAATCGATCCTTTACCGTACTGTCCATATGAAAAATCAAACCCTGCGATTACTTCTTTCACGTTGTTAGAGATTAAATACTCTTTCACAAACGTATCTGGAGATAACGCTGCAAAGTCACTTGAGAAGTTTACGACAAATAAGTAGTCGATGCCTTTTTCTTTTAGCATCTCTTCTTTTTCTTTTAACGGCGTAATATACGTCGTCCGTCGCATTTTCGGATTTAAAACGACAGAAGGATGCGGATCAAACGTCATCACTGCTTTTTTTAATCCTTTTTCTTCAGCAATTTCAATCATCGTGTCAATCACTTGTTGATGTCCGAGATGGAGTCCATCAAAAAAACCGAGCGCTAATGCGATTGGTTCGTTTTCTATAGATAAATCATTTGGATAATATAGTCGATATGTTTTCATAAAGCCCTCACAAGTCATTTGACGTAAGAAACATTTTAAACGGTTTAAATTCGTTTTCTTTATGTTTTTTATACAAACCGATTGGTCGGTTGTTTTTAACAAATAAAACAGTCTCTACGTCTTCATTATTCGTTAGTTTCATCATATCATTTTGACTCATCTTTTGCCCATTTGAAATTTTAAACAATGGTCCACGGTCTTTCAGTTCGTCGAACAGTTCTACGGTATATTCATCGCTTAAAACTTCTAAAATCGGAATTATCGACGCTTCACTAATTGTATCTAATTCGACCGCATCATCTTCAGTAAACCCACACGATTCTGTTCTTCTTAAATACGACATATGTGCTTCAACACCGAGTTTACGACCGATGTCTACAGCGAGCGTACGAATGTATGTACCTTTTGAGCATGTTACGTCAATTTGAAAATCTATCGTATCTTTAAACGTAATATCTCCAGTACGTTCTAAACGATAAATCGTAACGACGCGGCTCGGTCTTTCTACCTTTTCGTTATTTCGTGCGTATTCATATAACTTTTTACCGTTTACTTTCACCGAGCTATACATCGGTACTGTTTGGTTATAATCTCTTTCAAAGTTTTCAATAACGTCGTCGATCATTTCTTTAGTAATATGTGATACGTCACTCGTTTTTACTTTTTCACCTGCAGAATCTTCAGTTGTCGTTGAAAATCCGAGCGTTACTACTGCTGTATAACTTTTTTGTCTTTCTTGTAACACTTCAGTCAGTTGCGTTGCATCTCCAACGACAACCGGTAACACACCAGTCACATCCGGATCTAACGTTCCTGTATGACCGACCTTTTTCATATGTAATTTACGTCTGACTTTCATGACGACGTCATGACTTGTCATACCTTTTGGTTTATCCACACAGATGACTCCACTATACATTGTGACACCTCTTACTTTTTTCGATTAAAGATTTTTTCATATAAAAAGACAAAGAGCCCAGCAATAACAACGATAAATACGAGTGATAAAAATGCCGAACCAAATGTTTTAGTCGGTAGTAAATTGAAAAATAATGCATCGATTCCGATTACTAATAATCCGAGAAATACTAAGTACATTAAAAACCAAAAATTGTTTGACATCTCTTTCCTCCATACAATTATTTAATTATAAATATACCACTTATCTATTCATAAAAAAATAATGAGCGACGAATCGTCGCTCATATTATTTGCCTTCGTTTTTAATTTGGTTTAATAAGTCTTCAATTCTGCTACCGTAGTCGACAGATTGATCGTACTTCACGTAAATTTCTGGTGCTTTTCTTAAACGAATATTTTTTGCAACTGCTGAACGGAGTAATCCACGATATTTATTTAAAATATCTTCAACTTCTCTTTTATTTTCGTTTAAAGTCGTAAAGTATACGTTCGCATATTCAAGCTCTTCAGAAACTTCAACTTCAGTCACTGTAACGAGTTTTAACGATGGTTCTTTATCCATCACTTCGTTATCGATGACTTCAGTCACTACTTTTTTAATTTCTTCTGCAACTCGGTCATTACGCTTAGCCATAATTAAACTCTCCTAACTTCAACCATTTGGAATGCTTCGATTTGGTCGCCCTCTTTAATATCGTTAAAGTTTTTGATCGTAATCCCACATTCGTATCCTGAAGCAACTTCTTTTGCGTCGTCTTTAAATCGTTTCAGTGAATCGAGTTCACCTTCAAAGATGACGACACCTTCACGGATTACACGAACGCCTGCGTCTCTAGTAATCTTACCTTCAGTCACGTAAGAACCAGCGATTGTACCGATTTTAGAAACTTTAATCGTTTGACGTACTTCTGCGTATCCAATGACTTCTTCTTCGTATTCAGGGTCGAGCATACCTTTCATTGCTTGCTCTATTTCTTCTAATGCTTTATAGATTACGCGGTGTAGACGAATGTCTACTTTTTCGTTTTCTGCTGTACGACGTGCGTTTGCATCTGGACGTACGTTAAATCCGATAATAATCGCGTTCGATGCGTTTGCAAGTGTAACGTCTGATTCGTTAATTGCTCCAACACCTGTATGGATAATTCGGATATTTACACCTTCAACGTCAATCTTCATGAGTGACGCTGCAAGAGCTTCTACTGTACCTTGAACGTCCGCTTTAAGAATTAAGTTTAAGTCTTTTAACTCGCCTTCTTTAAGCGTTTCAAATAAGTTATCTAAACTAATCTTATTTGTAGACTCGCGGTCGCGCATAATTTTGTCTTCACGGCGTTTTTCACCGATAGAACGTGCTTTTTTATCATCTTCAAAGACGACGAATCTGTCACCAGCTTGTGGAATATCGTTTAAACCAGTAATTTCAACTGGTAATGATGGACCAGCTGTTTGGATTCTTTCACCTAAGTCGTTTGTCATCGCACGTACTTTACCGAACGTATTTCCAACAACTAAAGAATCTCCAACATGTAACGTACCGTGCTGAACGAGTAGCGTCGCTACAGGTCCACGTGATTTGTCGAGCTCTGCTTCGATTACTGTACCAATCGCGTCGCGGTCAGATTTTGTGCTTAACTCTTCGACTTCACTGACTAGTGTAATCATTTCAAGTAAATCATCGATTCCTTCACCAGTTAATGCTGAAAGTGGTACGAAGATCGTATCTCCACCCCAGTCTTCTGGGAATAATCCGTGTTCACCGAGTTCAGTCATGACGCGGTCAGGATTTGCTGTTGGCTTATCGATTTTGTTTACTGCTACGATAATTGGTGTCTCTGCAGCTTTAGCATGGTTTAACGCTTCGATTGTTTGAGGCATTACACCGTCATCTGCTGCGACGACTAGTACTGTTAAGTCTGTCACTTGAGCACCACGTGCACGCATCGTAGTGAACGCTTCGTGTCCTGGTGTATCTAAAAATGTAATATCTTTACCGTTCCAATGAATTTGGTATGCACCGATATGCTGAGTGATTCCACCCGCTTCTCCACTCGTTACGTTTGCGTTACGGATTGAGTCAAGTAGCGTCGTTTTACCGTGGTCAACGTGTCCCATAATCGTAACGATCGCTGGACGCTCTTCTGTTAACTCTTCGTTTTCTAAATCGAAGTAAATATCGAGGTCCGTGTCGTCGATAACTTCTTCTTTTTCAGCTGTATAGCCGTAGTTATCTGCGACGATTTCAACCGCTTCGTCATCTAAACTTTGGTTGATGTTTGTCATAATTCCGAGCATAAATAAGTCTTTAACGACTTTTGATGCGTCGACATTAATTTTTGAAGCAAGCTCACCGACTGTAATTCCTTCTTCATACGTAAACGTCTTTTCACCTTGAATCTCAGCTTTAGCTTCTTTTACAGGCTTTTCTTGTTGTTTTGGTTGTTGCTTTTGCTGCTTATTCTTTTTGTCATTCTTTTTGTTTACGTTCTTTTTATTGTCTTGCTTTTTATTGTTATGTTTATGTTTTTTATCTTTGTTTTGTTTTGGTTTGTCATTTTTCTTTTCTTTTTTAACAAACTTTTGGTCTAATAGTTTAACGTCATCATCGTTTAACGTCTGCATATGAGAGCTAAAGTCTTTTCCACTCTCGTTTAAAGTATTTATAACTTCTTTACTCTGTAAGTTATGTTGTTTCGCGTATTCATGAATTCTAATCTTACTCATTGAATCACGTTCCTTTCTCATTCAACTCTAACAACTTCTTTTTAAAGCCAACATCTGTCACACCGAGAACCACTCGGTTATATGCTCCAGTGCTTTGTGAAAGCTCGTGATTAGTATAATCTTCAATTAAAGGAATTGACTGAGTTGTTGTTTTATCGCGTATTCTCTTTTTTGTACTATTCCCAGCGTCACTTGCTAAGTAAACAAGTTTCACTGATTTACGTTTAATACCATCTAAAGTTAGAGGTTCACCGTTAATTACTTTTCCTGCACGTGTTGCAAGTCCGAGTAAATTTAACTCTTTATTCATCGCTTCGGAATATCCTCGCGGTATATGAGACGAATAATTTCGTCATACACTGGGCCTAACACCTCTGTTGATACACCGAGTTTACTTTCTAAAACCTTTTTGTCACGTGCATCGTTTACTTTTTCTAAATCTTTGACGACGTAGGCACCACGACCGTTTTTCTTTCCAGTTTCATCTGCAAATACTTCGCCGTCTTTCGTTTTAACGATTCGTATAAGATCTTGTTTTTTAAACATTTCACCAGATAAAATATCTTTTCTCATCGGAATTTTTCGTGCCATAAACGTCACACCTCTACTCTTCTACTTCAGTTTCTTCTACAGTTTCTTCTAAAGTTTCTTCATCCTCAGTATTACCGTTAAATTCAGATTCTGAAACGATATCGATCTTCCAGCCTGTTAACTTCGCAGCAAGTCGTGCGTTTTGACCACGTTTACCAATTGCGAGTGATAACTGGTGATCTGGTACAACGACTGTCGTTGATTTTTCATCTTCATTAATAATTACGTCGACCACTTCTGACGGTGATAATGCGTTTTTAACGTATACTTTAGGATCTTTGTCATATAATACGATGTCGATTTTTTCACCTGATAACTCGTCGACGATTGCTTCAACGCGGGCACCTCTTGCACCAACACATGACCCAACTGCATCGACGTTTTCGTTTTCAGCGTATACTGAAATTTTAGAACGTTCGCCAGCTTCTCTTGCGACACTCATAATCAGTACTGTTCCGTCATAAATTTCTGGAACTTCTTCTTCGAAGAGTCGTTTTAAAAGATTTGGATGTGTACGTGAGACGTAAATTTGTGGTCCACGTGTCGTTTGTTCTACTTTGTTTAAATAGACGCGGATTTTATCGCCAGTTTTGTAGACTTCATTTGCCATACGCTCTGACTCTGGTAATACAGCATCCGTGTTACCAAGTGTGACGTATACGAAACGACTGTCGACTCTATCAACTGTTCCGATTAATAACTCATCTTCTTTATCGATAAACTCTTCATATAAAATTTCACGTTCAGCATCTCGAATTCTTTGCATAACTGCTTGTTTCGCAGCTTGTGCACCGACACGGTTAAAGTCTGAAGGTGTCACGTCTTCATCAAACGGGTCACCGACTTCATATGCTGGGTTGTATTCTCTCGCTGTGAGTAAATCGATCTCTGCTGTGTCGTCTTCTACTTCCTCAACGACGTCTTTTCTAGATACAACGCGGTAGTTTCCTGTGTCCATATTAATTTCTACACGGACGTTTTTATGTTCTTTATAATTTCTTTTATACGCAGTTAAAAGTGCCGCTTCAATTGCTTCAACGAGTACTTCTACTGGGATGTTCTTTTCTTTTTGAATATATTCTATTGCATTCAGTAATTCCTGATTCACTACTATTCCTCCATTCAAACTAATACAGCTTTACGAATTACAGCAATTTTGTCACGATCGACTGTTACAGTCTTTTCGCGCGTTTTATCGCGATACTTAATCGTTACCGAACTGTCATCGTACTCTGTGAGTATCCCTGTCCATTCTTGTTCACCATCGATATGCTGGTACGTTTTTACATAAATACCATTGTTTAACGTCGTCTCTAAATCTTTTTCAGTTTTGATTGGACGCTCTGCACCTGGTGAAGAGACATCGAGGAAATAATGACCGTCGATAATATCCCATTCGTCTAATTTCTCAGCAAGTACTTCACTGCCACGTACGCAATCATCTAACGTAATTCCACCTGGTTTGTCTAAATAAAATCTTAAAAACCAATCTTTACCTTCTTTTTTGTACTCCACTTCAATTAATGAGTAGTCCAATGATTCTACAACCGGTTCTGCTAATTCAAATATGTGTAATTCTTTTTTATTCACCGATACGTTCACCTCGCTTAAAACATAAGAAAAGAGCGGACACGATGGTGCGCTCTTTTCCAAATCCACAACATTTTATTTCAAGTTAATTATAACACATCATTATTTATAAGTCGAATATAGAAAGCTGTGCTTTATCTGGTAAATGATCTAAACTTCCAAGTTCTGTTAAATAATCGATCACTTTTTGGGATACTCCAGCTTTTTTATTTAAATCTTCTTTACTTATAAAGTGGTCATGTTTTCTCACTTCAGCAATATTTCTTGCAACACTTAGCCCGAGTCCTGGTACTGCAGTAAACGGTGGGATTAAAGCATCGCCTTCTATAATGAAGTGCTCTGGATGAGATTTTTCGATATTGACCGGTAACATATTAATATCACGATGTCTCATCTCATTCACAATTTCTAAAACGATTAATAAGTCTTTTTCTTTTTTCGTTAACTCGTTGTAGTTGTCTTTCATCTCTTTTACGCGCGTACGAATTGTCGACTTGTCTTTTGTCATCGTCATTAAATCAAAGTCAGCTGCACGTACACTTAAATATGTCGCGTAATATTCTTTAGGATAATGCACTTTAAAGTACGCAATTCTTACTGCCATAAGTACGTACGCTGCTGCGTGTGCTTTCGGGAACATGTACTTAATTTTTAAGCAAGAATCGATATACCAATCTTCTACCCCATTTGCTTTCATCGCTTCAATCCACTCTGGTTGAAGTCCGCGTCCTTTACGTACACTCTCCATAATTTTAAACGCTAAACTCGGCTCGAGTCCTTTATACATTAAAGTAACCATTATATCGTCACGACACCCGATAACTGTTGAAATGTCACAAATTCCTTTTCGGATTAAATCCTGCGCATTTCCTAGCCAAACGTCTGTACCGTGTGATAATCCCGAGATTTGAACGAGCTCACCAAACGTATTTGGTTTTGTATCTTCTAACATTTCACGAACAAAAGGTGTTCCGAATTCAGGTACGCCGTACGTTCCAGTGTTACTCATAATGTCATCTCGACTCACACCGAGTACTTCTGGACCTTCAAATAGTTTCATCGTATCTTCGTCGTCGATTCGAATCGTCTTCGGATCCACGCCTGTTAAATCTTCGAGCATACGAATCATCGTCGGATCAACGTGACCAAGGATATCGAGTTTTAAGACGTTTTCGTCGATACTATGGAAGTCAAAGTGTGTCGTACGCCATTCACTCGACGTATCGTCTGCTGGATATTGAATTGGCGTAAAATCAAAGACGTCCATAGAATCCGGGATAACGATAATTCCCCCTGGGTGCTGACCTGTCGTACGTTTAATCCCTTCACTTTCGCTTGATAGTCTATCGATTTCTGCTTTACGTTTATGAAGTCCGTGATCATTCATATATCCATTCACGTATCCGAATGCAGTCTTATCTGCGAGTGTAGAAATCGTTCCTGCACGGTAGACGTAGTCTACACCGAATAGTTCTTTCGTGTAGTTATGTGCTGTCGCTTGATATTCTCCACTAAAGTTTAAATCGATATCTGGAACTTTATCCCCTTTAAATCCTAAAAATGTTTCAAACGGAATATCCTGACCTTCTTTAATGAATTCGACATTACACTTCTCACATTTTTTGTCGGGTAAGTCAAATCCTGAGTTATATTTACCATCGTCGAAAAACTCACTATGCTTACACTTCGGACAAATATAGTGCGGCGGCATCGGGTTAACTTCAGTAATCCCCATCATCGTCGCGACTAAACTTGAACCAACTGAACCACGACTCCCTACTAAGTAGCCGTCATCGAGTGATTTTTTAACGAGCTTTTGTGAGATTAAGTACACGACGCCAAATCCGTTTGAGATAATACTGTTTAACTCTTTTTCTAAACGTGCTTCGATGATTTCTGGTAATGGATCACCGTAAATCTCTTTTGCTGTTGAATACGTTAACTCTTTAACTTCTTCGTTCGCATTTTTAATTTCTGGTGTGAATAATCCGTTTTTAATAACTTCGACTTCGTCGATTGAACGACTAATTTCGTTCGTATTTTCAATGACAATCTTTCGTGAAAGTTCGTCACCTAAAAAGGCGAAGTTTTCTAGCATTTCAGTTGTCGTTCTAAAATGAGCATCTGGTAACGTTTGGCGGGATAACGGGTTCCCGGGGTTTCCTTTAATGATAATTTCGCGACGAATTTTATCTTTTTTATCGAGATAATGAACGTTTCCTGTCGCGACGACTGGAATCGATAACTCGTCACCGATTTTAATCATGTTATGAATGAGTTCTTCGTACATATCGTCATCTCGAATGAGCTCGCGTTCATAAAGATGAACATATAAGTCTTTTGGGAACACTTCTAAATAGTCATAGTAACGTGCTTTTTTAAGTGCATCGTCGTATGACTTTTCTAATAACGTTCGAAACACTTCTCCGTTATCACACGCACTTCCGATAATTAACCCTTCACGGTGAGCGTCTAAAAAGTGCTTTCTCACTCGCGGTACTTGGTAAAAACTATCTGTTAAACTATCTGAAACAATTTTAAATAAGTTTTTTAAACCGATTTGGTTTTTAACTAAAATTGTCGCGTGGCTCGGTTTACTTAACTTAAACGCATCATCTCTAGCGAGCGTATTAATATCCTGATGTGTGGCAATGCCCGCATTCTTTAACTGCGCTAACATCTTTATAAATATAAAACCTGTCGCTTCTGCGTCGTAGATCGCTCTATGGTGACTGACGAGTTCGACGTTATAATGTTTTGCGAGCGCTGCTAAGTTATGACGTTTTAAGTCTTTATTGAGTACTCTCGTAATCTCAAGCGTATCAATAACTGGGTTTTCTGACGGACCAAAACCAAGTTTAGTAAATGCCGTATCTATGAACCCCATGTCAAACGTCGCGTTATGTGCGACATATATCGCATCCCCGACCCACTCTCTAAATTCAGGGAGAACATCTTCAAATTCACGTTCGTTTTCTAACATCGAATCTGTAATACCTGTTAAGTTTTTAATGACCTCTGATAACGGTTCATGCGGATTAATAAAGCTTTCATAACGGTCGATGATTTCACCGTTATGTACTTTAACTGCTGCGAGTTCGATAATTTTATCGTATCTACTAGATAACCCTGTCGTCTCAACGTCAAATACGACGTACGTCGCGTCTTCTAAACGCACTGGACTATCTTTAAATGCGAGTTTCGCACTATCTTCGACGATGTTTGCTTCCATACCAAAGAGCATTTTTAAACCTTTACTTTTAGCATAGTTATATGCGTTCGGGAATGCTTGAACGTTGTTATGGTCTGTTATAGCAAGTGCAGGATGTCCGTATTCAACCGCGCGGTCAATATAATCTTCTATTGTTGTCACACCGTCCATCGCACTCATCATCGTATGAAGATGAAGTTCGACACGCTTCTCTTCACTATCATCTTCATGTTTAGGTGGTTTAGTAATCGTTAACGCACGTAAATTCATGACAAGGTCTTTTGCGAAGTCATCGTACTCAATATTTCCTTCGACGATTACCCAGTCCCCTTTATTCAGCGCTTCGAATACGTTAGTTTCTTCTTCTTTGTTACCGAAACGTTTCACTTGAATGCTATCCGTGTAGTCGGTAATTTTCATATTTAAAATTTGCTTCCCAGTACGTGTATGTATCACGTCTTTACTGAAAATTACACCTTCTAATCGGACGTTATATTCTTCATCTTCGATCGTATACATCTTTCTTACGCCATCAAACGTAAGTTTTTTACCGATTTGCTTAACGATTTCTTTAGGCTTCGATACTTCTTTTTCTTTCTCTTTTTTATGTTGTTCTAATAATTTTTCTGTATGATTCGTAATTTTTTGATCGAGTTTTTCATCGTTTTTAGTTTGTGCATCAAAATCTACATCTGCCACGATGTCTGAGATGAGGATGCCATATGAACGATATTCTAAAATTAAATTGTTTTTAATTTTTCGTTCAAAATATTCTTTAGTAACGTCACTCGTAAAACTAAATTTTAAAGTGTCGTCGTTATACATAATTTTCGAATTGTTAATTTGGCGCTTAAAGTTTTCAGTCACTTCGATATTTTCTAGCGCTTCTTTTAAATACTCGTAAATGTCTCGCTCTTTGAATTCATTAGCATGTACTCTTAAGCGAACCGTTGCGATATTTCGAAACGTCTCTTCGACTTTTTGCTTTAAAAACGCAAATACCGCGTAATCGATCAGCGTCTCAAAATGTATATGAAACTCCCATTCACGCGTCTTGTCGTCGACGATTACTTTTCTAAGTTCTCCGCCAGTTAACTGTTCATTGTCTTCTATATTTGCCTGTTGTAAGAGTATGTTAAATTGCCGGTTGTAATCCACAAAGCATCTCTCCAAAAAGAAGCGTAAATCTCTCGATTTACGCTGTAGTATTGTTAGTTATAATGTTCGTTTATAAATGATTCTAAGTCTTCTAATTTAACGTCGTGCGTTTCGTCACTATTTCTAAATTTCACTTCAACGACATCGTCTTTAATACCACGTCCGACGACAACTCTTACTGGAATACCGATTAAGTCTGAGTCGTTAAATTTAACGCCCGCGCGCTCATCTCGGTCATCGAGTAATACTTTATATTGTTTAGATAGTGAGTCGTATAATTCTTCTGCTGGATTTACGAACTCTTCTTTTTTAACGTTCATCATGACGATGTGTACGTCAAAAGGAGTGACAGATTTCGGCCACATAATTCCATTTTCGTCGTGGTATTTTTCAATGATTGCTGATAAAGCTCTTGAAATACCGATACCGTAACATCCCATTAAAACTGGAACACTTTGGCCACGTTCGTTTAGCACTGTTAAATTTAATGCTTCACTGTATTCAGTACCTAGCTCGAACACTTGTCCAACTTCGATACCTTCTCTAAACTTCACTGGTCCGCTACCATCTGGTGCCATTTCACCTTCAGTAATGAATCTAAAATCTCCGAAGTCTTCAACCTCAACGTCTTTTAAGTTCACGTTGATAAAGTGATAGTTATCTTCATTCGCACCAACTGGGAAGTTCTTCATCACTTCTACTTGATAATCGATATATACAGGAATTTTACTGTTAACTGGTCCGAGTGATCCTGGGTGTGCATTGAAAATTTCTAAAATATCTGATTGATCTGCAAGCTCTGGCTCTGTACTTGAGTTAAAGAATGATTTTAATTTAATCGTATTTAACTCGTGATCACCACGAAGTACGATCATTTTAAATTCACCGTCGACGTTAACGACCATCGTTTTCGTCGTTTCTTTTAGATCAATACCGAGTAAATCAGCAAGTTCACTACATGATTTTACGTTCGGTGTATCTACTTTTTCGATATCTTTTTCTACATCATTGCTTTTTTCTTCAGGACGTAAGCACGCTGCTTTTTCGATGTTTGCAGCATAATCACTATTTTCACTGAATACAATCGTATCTTCACCAATTTCAGATAGCGCCATAAATTCGTGAGTGTGTGAACCACCGATTGCACCACTATCTGCTTCAACTGCTCTAAAATCTAAACCGAAACGTGTAAATATTTTTTCATACGCATTGTACATATCTTGATACGTTTTAGACAGTGACTCTTGGTCGATGTGGAACGAATACGCATCTTTCATAATGAATTCTCTTCCACGTAATAATCCAAAGCGTGGGCGTAGTTCGTCACGGAATTTCGTTTGGATTTGGTAAATCGTGAGTGGTAGACGTTTATAACTACGTAACTCGTCTCTCACTAAGTCCACGACGACTTCTTCATGAGTTGGTCCAAGTAAAAAGTCTCTATCGTGACGGTCTTTTAAACGCATTAATTCTTTACCATATTTCTCCCAGCGGCCAGACTCTTCCCACAATTCTCTCGGTGCGAGTACTGGCATTTGAACTTCGTTTCCATCGATACGGTTCATTTCTTCACGTACGATGTTTTCGATGTTTTGTAGTACGAGTTTTGTAATTGGTAAGTACGTATACACCCCGCGCGCGAGTTGTTTAATCATTCCTGACTTTAACATTAACTGGTGACTTAAACTTTCAGCTGAAGCTGGAACTTCACGCTGCGTTGGTATAAACATTTTTGATTGTCTCATTCAATTATCCCCCTAAGAAAAATACTTTGATGTCATTCCATGTCACTAAGATCATAATCATTATAACGAATAATACACCTGCAATTTGAATATTCATTGCAACTTTTTTATTTACCGGCTTTCTAAATATCGCTTCGTATAAGACGAATAATATTCTTCCACCGTCAAGTGCTGGAATTGGTAATAAGTTCATTACCCCTAAGTTTACACTAATCATCGCAGTAAATGCGATTAAACTTATAATCCCAAGCTGCGCGACGGATTCTGTCACTTTATAAATACCGACGGGTCCGTTTAACATATCAAATGTAAACTCACCTTGGAATATCGATAAGAACAGTTGACCGAGTAATGTAAGTAACATCGTACTCACTTCAATCATTCTTTCAGTACCCCAAAGAATCGGTTCGAAAATATTTTTAGGTTCTGCCATCATTTGACGCACACCGATAATTAATCGTTTCTCAACGTCACCAGTTGGAGTCTCTGTCTCTTCAATCATCGGCACGATGTCAACTTCACGGACGTTACCATCGTTTTCAACTTTAAACGTAATCGGTTTATCTTCTCCACCGTTTGCTGCGATCGTTTGTGTCATTTCTGTCCAGTCACTGACGACTTGACCGTTGACTTCTTTCACTTCGTCACCGACGACAATTCCAGCCTTTTCTGCTGGAGACCCACTTGATACTTCACCAACAATCGGTGTGTCGACTGTTTTACCAACAACATAAGCTAAAAAGATAAATAACACAAATGCGAGTAAGAAGTTAAATAATGGTCCTGCAAACAATGTTAAAAATCGTTGCCACGGCGTCTTTGACTCAAAACGTTCATCGTAGCTTGCGATACGTTCTAATTGTCCGTTTTCAACTAAATACGCTGTTTTTGCGAGCGTGTACGTGACGACATTATTATCGCTATAACGATTTGCTGTCACTGTCATTTTCTCAACAAAATCGTTGTCGATAACTTCAACCGCTTCGATGTCGTTAAAATTATGTTTATCGTCTAATAATACGTGTGTAATTTCGTTTGAATCGTTTAATTTTAGTGCGATACTCATCCCCTTGTTTAAAGGGTTCACTTCCATATCCGCACTTGCCATACGAACGTATCCTCCGACTGGTAATAAACGAATTGTATATAACGTGTCGTTATGGCTGTATGAAAATAGTTTTGGTCCCATTCCAATCGCAAACTCTGGACAATAGATACCTGCTCGTTTTGCAAAGTATAAGTGACCGAGTTCATGTACTGTAACGAGTACACCAAATACAACTATAAAAGATAAAATACCTACCAACAGTTAAACCCTCCAGTCTGACTTATATAACTTATCATAATGTAAAATCGTTTCGAGGTCTGGATTTTGTACAACCTCATGGTGTGCCATTCTCGATTCAACGATATCTTCTATTTCTAAAAATGTAATTTCATCGTTTAAAAACTTGTTCACTGCATACTCATTCGCTGCGTTCATAACCGCTGGCATCGTTCCACCGACTTTTAACGCATCATACGCAAGTTGAATCATTTTAAATCGCTTAAAGTCCATCGGTTCAAAATTTAATGTCGATAACGTATTGATATCCAGTGGATTGTCTTTATAAATACGGTCTGGATACGTCATCGCGTATTGAATCGCTGTACGCATATCACTATTTCCAAGTTGAGCGATTATACTATTGTCCGTAAACTCAACCATCGAGTGTATAATGCTTTCACGATGAATTAGCGTTTTAATTTTATCGATTGGCATATTAAATAAGTGATGTGCTTCGATGACTTCTAAACCTTTATTCATCATCGTTGCGCTGTCGATCGTAATCTTTTGCCCCATCGACCAGTTCGGATGGTTTAACGCATCTTTTTTCGTGACGTGTTTTAACTCTTCACGTGTTAAATCTCTAAAACTTCCGCCTGAAGCAGTAATAATCAATTGATGAATTTGAGAAACATCTTCACCATTTAAACATTGAAAAATCGCAGAATGTTCACTATCGACAGGAATAATTTCTGCACCGTACTGTTTCGCATGGTTCATGACGATGTCACCTGCTGCGACGAGTGTTTCCTTGTTAGCTAAAGCGATTTTACGCCCCTTTTCAATTGCGCGTAACGTCGGAACGAGTCCGACACTTCCTAATATCGCAGTCACTAATATATCCGCGTCAAATGTCGCAACGTCTACTAGACCATCATTTCCGTACGTAAATGTCACATCTGTAAACTCACCTTTTAAAGATGTCGCATCTCGTTCGTCCATGACTGATACGAGTTTCGGTTTAAACTCTGTAATAATTTGCCTTAACATCTCGATATTTCGACCTGCAGAAATTGCTTCTACAGAAAACTTATCACTATTATGCCTTATGACGTCTAGTGTTTGAGTTCCAATTGACCCCGTCACACCTAATATCGATATTTTTTTCATAAAGTCACCTTCTAAATAATTATCGGTAGTATATTCATTAACGGTAGAACGAATATAAAACTATCGAATCTGTCTAGAATACCACCGTGGCCAGGTAAAATTGTCCCTGAATCTTTGACGTCAAAATGTCTCTTTAATGCAGATTCAACGAGATCTCCCATTTGACCAAATGCACTTAAAATCACCGTTAAAACGATGAGTGAAAACATATTGTTATCTAAAAGACCCGTCAGTGAAAATATTACTGCAAGAACTGCAGCACTAAATAGCCCACCGAGCGCACCTTCTATCGTTTTATTTGGTGAGATACGCGGCCATAATTTTCGCTTACCAATGGCGCGTCCAAATAAATACGCACCTGTATCTGTCGTCCATACGATTAAAAGTCCGTACATTAAATAAATCAAACCAGCATTTCTCGTTTCATATGCATACATAAATCCAATACCGATATAAGCGACACTCATGACACAAAATCCCATGTCGACAAACGAGAATCGGTTATTAGATATAACAGTAAACGACAACATAACGAGCGCAATACCGATGAGTAAATTTAAACGGTACGCTTCAACTGTTGGTAAAAATGTCGAATTTGGTCCGAGGATTAAAAACAACGCGAGAATTGACATAATACCCGGCACACTGAAAATATGAATTCGATTCATTTTTAAGATTTCGTATAAAGCGACAAAAGACATTAAGTAAACGAGCGCTAAAAATGGAATACCGCCGTAGATTACAAGAGGTAAAAATATGAGTAACGCGACAACTGCTGTAATAACTCTAGTTTTCATCGTGACGTTCCTCCTTTAACCCACCAAATCTTCGGTCTCTTTTACAATAACTTTCTATAATCGAATTGAACTCTTCAACAGATAATTCCGGCCAATACGTATCTGTAAAATATAATTCACTATACGAAATTTGCCATAATAAAAAGTTACTTATTCGATATTCCCCACTCGTACGAATGAGTAATTCCGGATCCGGATAGTCTTTTGTATATAAATACGTGCTAAACGTTTCGTCAGTAATATTTGATGACTCTATAGTCCCTCTTTCTACGTCTTTTGCGATATTTTTTACAGCGCGTACAATTTCATTTCTACCACCGTAATTCAGCGCAAAAATTAACGTTAAACCCGTATTGTTTTTTGTTTTATTGACGGCATAAGAGACGGCTTTTTTAGTATGTAAAGGTAATTCATCAAATTCACCGATCGTCTCTACTTTTACATTTTCTCTCATCAATTCTGGTAAGAATTTGTTCATAAAAATTCCAGGAAGCTTCATCAAAAATGATACTTCACTTTGTGGGCGTGACCAGTTCTCTGTAGAAAATGCATATAGCGTTAAATACTTTATATTTAATTGATTCGCAGCTACGACTATTCGACGAACAGTCTCCATACCTTGTTCGTGCCCTTTTACTCGAGGTAATCCAAGGCTTTTAGCGTATCTGCCGTTTCCATCCATGATAATCGCTACATGGTTTGGACCATTTATATCGGTCGAGTTTTTCTCATTAAACATAAGTAGCCTCCGAGTTAAAATTAAAAAACGTACAGACTGTACATATTAATCTATTTTAACATAAGAAACATTAAAAAATACAGGTAAGCGAATGCTTACCTGTAAACTTTTAAACTTCCATAATGTCTGCTTCTTTTTCTTTTACACGTTCGTCGATGATGTTCACAAATTTATTTGTTAAATCTTGAACATCTTCTTCTAATGAACGTAATTCGTCTTCACTAATTTCAGAGTCTTTCTCTTGTTTCTTTAGTGTATCGTTTGCATCACGGCGGATGTTACGAATAACGACTTTAGAGTTTTCACCAACGCTTTTAACGTCTTTTGTTAATTCTTTACGTCTGTCTTCTGTTAGTTGCGGAATTGTAATACGAATCATCGTACCATCTGACGTTGGGTTCACACCTAAGTCAGCTAATTGAATCGCTTTTAACACGTCGTCTACTGAACTTTTGTCGTACGGTGTCACTGTTAACATTCTCGCTTCTGGCACTTGAATGTTTGCAAGTTGTTGAAGCGGAGTGTCCGCACCGTAATAGTTTACGTACACGCGGTCTAAAAGACTTGCGTTTGCTGTTGCTGTACGAATTCCTGCAAGTTCACGATTTAACGCATCAATTGCGTCGTTCATTTTCTTTTCTGCTTGTTTCAATACGTCGTTAGCCATTATTTTCTCCCTTTTAATCTGTTATCGTTGTACCAATATCTTCGCCGAGTACTGCGCGTTTGATATTGCCCTCTTCTGTAATTGAAAATACCACAAGTGGGATAGAGTTGTCCATACAAAACGATGTTGCTGTAGCATCCATCACTTGTAAGTTCTTCTGTAACATGTCGATATAAGAAAGCGATTCGAACTTTGTCGCTGTGTCGTCGTGTTTTGGATCTGCTGAATATACGCCGTCTACGTTATTTTTACCCATTAAGATAACGTCAGCATTGATTTCAGCTGCACGTAATGCTGCTGTTGTATCTGTTGAGAAGTACGGGTTACCGATTCCTGCTGCAAATATAACGACGCGTCCTTTTTCTAAGTGACGAATCGCACGACGTCGAATATACGGCTCTGCAATTTGTTTCATTTCAATCGATGTTAATACGCGTGTATCAACACCTAATTGTTCTAAACTGTCTTGTAACGCGAGTGAGTTCATTACTGTAGCGAGCATACCGATATAGTCTGCGTTCCCACGTTCCATACCTAAGTCACTTCCAGTTTTACCACGCCAAATGTTTCCACCGCCGACGATTACAGCGATCTCTACATCTAGTTCTCTCGCTTCTTTAATTTGCTTTGCGATATTTTTAATGATATCCGGTTTAATTCCGACACCTTCTCCACCAGCAAGTGCCTCACCAGAAAGTTTTAATACGATGCGTTCATATTTAGAAGAACTCATGATTTTCATTCCTTTTAACTGTTATATATATTGATATAGAAAAAAGACACCGAAGTGTCTTTTTAATTACTGACCCATTTGGCCTTTAACTTCTGCAGCAAAGTCTTCATTACGTTTTTCTAAACCTTCACCTAGTCCGAAACGAACGAAAGTAACGAGTTCAGCGTTGTTATCTTTTAAGAATTGATCGACAGTTTTGTCGCTATCTTTAACGAATGGTTGTGAACCGATGACGATTTCTTCTAAGAATTTACGCATTCTTCCTTCAACCATTTTATCAACGATGTTTTCTGGTTTACCTTCTTCAAGCGCTTGGTTACGTAATACTTCACGCTCTTTATCTAACTCTTCTTGTGGTACTTCATCTTGTTTTGCATATTGAGGATTTAATGCAGCAGCGTGCATTGAAACATCTTTAGCGATTGCTTCGTCTGTTGAACCTTCAATTACAGATAACACACCGATCGTACCACCCATGTGGATGTACTCACCGAATGCACCATTTTCTGGCTTAGTTAAAACTTCAAAACGACGGATGTTCATGTTTTCACCAATTGTAGCAATTGCTGATTTCATAACTTCCTCAACTGATTGACCATCTAATTCAGAAGCATTTAACTCTTCTAGATTCGCTGGTTTTGTTTTAACGATATGCTCAGCAATTTTCTTAACTAAGTTTTGGAACTGTTCGTTACGTGCAACGAAGTCAGTTTCAGCGTTAATTTCAACGATTGCTGCATCGTTTCCGTCTACTGCGATTTCAATTAAACCTTCAGTAGCGATACGGTCTGCTTTTTTACCAGCAGAAGCAATACCTTTTTCACGTAGGTATTGGATTGCTTCTTCGATGTTACCATCAGTTTCTTGTAACGCTTTTTTACAATCCATCATACCTGCGCCAGTTTTTTCACGTAATTCTTTAACTAATTGAGCTGTAATTTTAGCCATTATTGTTCCTCCATATTCTTTAAAATCAATTTATGTTTTAAAAAAGGTGATAAATAACAAGTACTTATCACCAAATTGTTTATTATTCTTCAGTTTCTGATGCTTCTTCAGCTGACTCTTCTTCTGTTAAGTCGATGTTTTGCTCAGCTGCAACATCTTCGTTAGATACACCTTGTTGACCTTCTAATACAGCGTCAGCCATTTTAGATGTCATTAAGCGTACCGCACGAATCGCATCGTCGTTAGAAGGGATAACGTAGTCCACTTCGTCTGGGTCACAGTTAGTGTCAACCATTGCAACGACTGGGATACCTAAGATTTTAGCTTCGTTAATCGCGATAGATTCTTTACGTGGATCTACGACGAATAATGCTTTAGGCATATCTGTCATTTCACGAATTCCACCTAAGAATTTGATTAAACGATCATATTCTTTGTTGATTTCCGCAACTTCTTTTTTAGGAAGTACTTCGAATAATCCGTCTTCTTCCATTTTTTCGATTTCAGAAATTCTATCGATACGACCTTTGATTGTATCGAAGTTTGTTAAGATACCACCTAACCATCTGTGGTTTACGTAAAGTTGACCTGCACGCTCTGCTTCTTCTTTGATCGCATCTTGAGCTTGCTTTTTCGTACCGACGAATAATACTTTACCGCCGTCACGTGACACTTCTTTAATGAAGTTGTACGCATCGTCAACCATCTTAACTGTTTGTTGTAAATCGATAATGTAGATACCGTTACGCTCCGTGAAGATGTATTTTTTCATCTTCGGGTTCCAACGGCGTGTTTGGTGTCCAAAATGTACACCAGCTTCAAGTAATTGTTTCATACTAATTACTGCCATGAATATTTTCCTCCTTGGTTTTTACCTCCGCTCTAGCGCTAGCTAACAACCGTTACGGCACCAGTTAGCTCCTTGCTAAAACGTGTGTAATTGGCTTTATAGCCGTTTATTATAATAGCACAGTTTAGTCAGGGCTTCAACTAAAACATATCTTTTTCTAGTTCTTTTAAGAATCCTGGCTTTTTAATGCGAATAAACGTCCCTTTCATACCGAGTGAACGAGATTCAATAACGCCTGCACTTTCTAACTTTCTTAACGCGTTTACGATAACTGAACGTGTAATCCCGACTCTATCCGCAACTTTTGACGCGACAAGTAAACCTTCTAACGCATCGAGCTCTTCAAAAATGTGTTCGATCGCTTCACGTTCAGAGTATGATAATGAACGGATTGCCATCGCGATGCTCGCTTTGTCACGCGCTTCTTTTTCAACTTCTTTTTGACGCTCGTTCATCATTTCCATACCTACAACAGTACTTGCGTACTCACATAAGACGAGATCTTCTTCGGTAAATTTTTCTTCTTTTTTACCGACGACGAGCGTTCCAAGGCGATCTCCACCACCGAAAATTGGAATGACGCACGTCTCTGAGTTACTATATTCAGCAACTTCTTCTGGGAAGATCGTTAACTTATTACTAAAGTCGATATTCTCTTCTGTTTCACGTAGTCGCATAATACGGTTCATATAATACTCAGGGAACTCACGATTTTCTAAAAATTCGTGCATACGACTGTTTTCATCGAAACTTTCGTGATACGTACCGTAACCGAGTAACTTCGCATCACTCGCGACGATGAACGTGTTACAGTCTAATATTCTACTAAGTTTTTCTGCTAACGCTTCGTATTTTACGTTTTCTTGAATGAGCTTATTAATTTCTCTCGCTCTTTCTAATAATGTTGGCATATAGAATAGCCCTCCGTTTTATAAAATAAATTGACTTAAGTTTTTACTACTCTTAATTGTGTCTAGCTTATCATTTACGTATTTCTCTGTAATTTCAACGTGTGCACCGTGCATATTATCCGCTTCAAACAGTAACTCTTCAAGCAGAGTTTCCATAATCGTATGAAGTCGTCTTGCACCGATATCATCCGTCGTAGAGTTTACGTCGTACGCAATATTTGCGAGTGCTTCGATCGCTTCATCGGTATAACTGACCGTCACACCTTCAGTTTCAAGCAGTGCTTCATATTGCTTTAATAATGAATGTTTTGGTTCAGTTAAAATACGTTTAAAGTCTTCTGCTTTTAACTTATCGAGTTCTACACGAATCGGGAAACGCCCTTGTAACTCTGGAATTAAATCACTCGGTTTTGCAACGTGGAACGCTCCAGCACCGATAAATAAAATATGTTCCGTATTCACCGGTCCGTATTTCGTTTCAACAACACTTCCTTCAACGATTGGTAAAATGTCACGTTGTACCCCTTCACGAGATACTCCAGCTTGACTATTTGACCCCATCGCAATTTTATCCATCTCATCGATAAAGATAATCCCTAACGTTTCAGCGAGTTCAATCGCTCGGTCATAGACGAGGTCCGTGTCGATCAGTCCTTCAGACTCTTCTCTAATTAAATGCTCACGCGCATGTTTTACTGGCAGACGTTTTTTACGTTTTTTCTTCGGCATCATATTTTGTAACATATCGCCCATACCATTGTCCATACCTGGCATCATCATCGACATTTGTTTCTCTTCGACTTCGATTTCAACGACACGCTCTTCTAAACGTCCGTCTTCTAAATCCTGGCGGATGTTACGACGTTTTTCACGTACAGTGTCATCAACTTCTTCTACTGGTTCTTCTGTTTTACCCATATTTGAAAGCATTTCAAACGGATTGTTAAACGTCGGTTCTTTAAAACGTCCTGGTGCGAGTAGTTTTATTAAACGTTCGTTCGCTAATTTCGTCGCCTCTTCACGAACGCCTTTAAATAATTCTTCTTTCACCATTTTTACGCTCGTCTCGACTAAGTCTCTCACCATCGACTCGACGTCACGACCGACATAACCGACTTCTGTATACTTTGTCGCTTCAACTTTCGTAAACGGTGCACCGGTAATTTTAGCCATGCGTCTTGCGACTTCTGTTTTACCGACACCTGTTGGTCCGATCATTAATATATTTTTCGGGATGACTTCATGTTTAAGTTCGTCACTTAATTTCATACGGCGATATCTATTTCTCATCGCTATCGCAACTTTACGCTTTGCTTCATATTGTCCGACGATGTTTTCGTCGAGTTTTGACACAATTTCTCTTGGAGATAAACTAGCCAATATATATCCTCCTATTCAGCATCTATCGTTTCAACGATAATATTATCATTTGTAAAGACACAAATATCTGCAGCGATTTTTAACGCGTCACGCGCAATCGTCTCAGCATCTAAATCGTCTCCGTGTAATTTCATCGCGCGTCCTGCAGCGAGTGCGAAGTTCCCACCAGACCCAATCGATAAAATACCATCGTCTGGCTCGATGACTTCACCTGTACCTGAAACGATTAACATCGTATCTTTATTCATAACGATTAACATCGCTTCAAGTTGGCGGAGCATTTTATCTGTACGCCACTCTTTCGCAAGTTCTACGGCTGCACGTTCAAGTTGACCGTTATACTCATATAGTCTTGCTTCAAATTTTTCATATAAAGTAAATGCATCAGCGACACTACCTGCAAATCCAGCGACAACTTTTCCTTCATATAAACGTCTCACTTTTCTCGCGGTATGTTTCATGACGACTTGGTTACCTAAAGTAACTTGTCCGTCACCAGCCATCGCCATTTTACCTTTATGCTTGACTGCAAATATCGTCGTTCCTTTAATTGCCACTTTCGTCACCTCTTATTATTTTGTGGATGTGCGTTTAAATACGCTTGTCTCAACTGCTCTTTAGAAACGTGCGTATACCTTTGAGTCGTCGATAACGACTCATGACCAAGTAGTTCTTGTACTGCACGTATGTCTGCCCCGTTATTTAACATATGCGTTGCGAACGTATGTCGTAACGTATGCGGATGAAGCGATGCTTTTACTGCACTTTCTTTCATCACTTTATTGATGATATAGCGTAATCCACGGTCAGTTAATTTCATCAAATTATAATTTAACCAAAAAGCACCTGTCTCTTCCATATGTTTAGAAAACGTCTCGATATATTCAAGTAACGCTTCTTTTACGGATTCATTAAACGGTACGATACGTTCTTTGTTCCCTTTACCGAGTACTTTTAACAACCGGTGATCAAAGTCGATATCAGAAACTTCGATGTTTAATAGTTCTGCACTACGTATTCCTGTGCCGTATAATAACTCGAGTAACGCACGATCTCTCGTGTACATCTTTTTGTTTTTATCGAGTGACTGAAACAAAGCATCGATTTGGTTTTCATACAAGAAATCCGGTAACATAGAGTCTCGCTTTGGAAAAGACACTTGACTCACCGGATTGTTTTCTACGATATATCGTTCGTTTAAATAATTATAAAAACTACGAATCGCAGAAATTTTACGGCTAATCGTCGTCTTTTTATAGTCTTTATCGTATATAAACGTTAAATAATTACGTGCATCTCTCGACTCAAACGTCGTTACCGTTAGATGTTCCGCGTTTAAAAATGATTCAAACTCGCGTAAATCGAGTTGATAACTTTCAATCGTTTTTGGAGAATACTGCTTTTGATACTTTAATACATCTAAAAAGTCGAGTACATAGTCCATCCACAGTCCTCCTCACTGTTATAAAAAAATTCCCATTGAATAGTTTAATATATTTGACAGACAATTGCACACAATTACTATTTTTCTGAAATATCTTTTTTCTTATGAAACACCATAAAAAATCTAGGCTAGATTAGTAGCCTAGATTATTTTTAGTTTGCATCTTCTTCATAATCACAGTTCGAACATTTTACCTTGACCGTTTTACCTTTACGTTGCTCGACTAAGTACTGGTCACATTTCGGACAATCTCTACCGACTGGCTTATCCCATGATACGAAGTCACAGTCTGGATATCGTTCACATCCGTAGAAAATACGACCTTTTTTTGACTTACGTTCAACGATTTCGCCTTCTTTACAAGTCGGACATTTTACACCGATCTTCTTAACGATTGGTTTTGTGTTACGGCAATCTGGGAAGTTTGAACATGCCATAAATTTACCGTAACGTCCCATTTTGTAAACCATTGGCGAGCCACATTTTTCACAGTCTATGCCTGCGGGTTCGTCTTTAATTTCGATTTCTTCCATTTCTGATTCAGCTTTTTCAACTTGTGGTCTAAACCCTTTATAAAAGTCATCGATCACTTTTACCCACTCTTTGTTGCCGTCTGCAATTTCGTCGAGTTGTTTTTCCATATCTTTCGTAAAATCAACATCGATAATATCTGGGAAGTAATCGGATACTTGTGCAGAAACGATTTCTCCAAGTTCAGTTGGAACAAAACGACGCTGGTCGAGACGTACGTAGTTACGTTTTTGAATCGTCTCAATCGTCGGTGCGTACGTAGATGGTCGGCCGATACCTGACTCTTCTAACGTTTTTACAAGACGTGCTTCAGTGTAACGTGGTGGTGGTTGAGTAAAGTGCTGATTTGAATCGATCTTTTCAGCAGTAACCGTTTCACCTTCAGAAATTTCAGGGATAATATTTTCTTTCGCATCTACTTTTTCGTCTGTACCTTCTTCGTATACTTGTAAGAATCCTTTAAATTTAATAGTAGAACCGTTACTTCTAAAGATGACTCCGTTATTGTTTAAGTCCACGCGCACAGTATCGAGCACTGCTGGTGCCATTAAACTAGCGACGAAACGGTCCCAAATTAGTTTGTACAAACGGTACTGATCACGTGATAAGAAAGCTTTCATTTCTTGTGGTGTACGTAATGTAGATGTTGGACGCACCGCTTCGTGCGCATCTTGTCCTTCAGACTTTTTATCTTTACGTTTACCTAAAAACTCTTTACCGTACGTGTTTTCAATATATCCGTATGCTTCAGACTTCGCTTCGTTAGATACGCGCGTAGAGTCTGTTCTCATATACGTAATTAAACCAATCGTCCCTTGTCCTTTTACGTCAATTCCTTCATACAGTTGTTGAGCGAGCATCATCGTTTTACGTGCACGGAAATTTAATTTACGCGCCGCTTCTTGTTGTAATGTAGAAGTCGTAAATGGATACGCAGGATATCTCAGTTTTTCTTTTTTCTCGACAGAGTCGACGTTAAAGTCGTCTCCTTTAATTTGCTTTAAAACGTCTTTAACGACAGATTCATTTGGTAACTCTGTCTTTTTAGCGTCAGACGCTAACTTATAAAACTTACCTGTAAATTTCGAGCGCTTATATTTAAAGTGACCTTCAATTGACCAATATTCTTCTGGTTTAAAGTTACGGATTTCATTTTCTCTGTCGATAATCAGTTTTAATGCAACTGATTGTACACGACCTGCAGATAATCCTTTTTTAACTTTCTTCCATAATACTGGTGAAATGTTATAACCAACGAGTCTGTCTAATATACGACGTGCTTGCTGTGCGTCGACGAGTTGTTGGTCCATTTCTCTCGGTTCTTTAAAACTATTTTTTACTGCATCTTTTGTAATTTCATTAAATACGACGCGGTGATATTCTTTATCGTCACCGAGAGCGTGTGCTAAATGCCACGCGATCGCTTCACCTTCACGGTCCGGGTCCGATGCTAAATAGATTCGTTTTGCTTTTTTTGCTTCTTTTTTAAGTTCTTGAAGTAAAGGTCCTTTACCTCTAATCGTTATATATTTTGGTTGATAGTTGTTTTCGACGTCAATACCAATTTGACTACGGGGCAAATCTCTAAGGTGACCCATCGAAGCGACGACTTTATATCGTTTTCCAAGATATTTACCAATCGTCTTCGCTTTTGCTGGGGACTCTACAATGACTAAATTATCTGCCACTTTTAATTGCCTCCCTCACGTTTTATGATTCAATGAACAATATTACACACTAACTTTTAAATTTGTCAACGGTTCTAAATTCATTTATTGTAATTCATCTAAAATATCATCAGCTTTTGTAACGAATATCGCACCTTCTTTTAACCGCGCATTTACCCCTGCACTGAGCGGTGACGTAATATTTCCTGGTATACAAAAGACGTGTCGATTTTCTTCCATCGCCATCTCTAACGTAATTAAACTTCCGCTTTTTTCTTCGGCTTCAGTGACTAATACACCTTCACTTAAGCCAGCGATAATTCTATTTCGTGCGACGAATTGATGCTTATTTATCGGTGTGCCTGGTGGATACTCACTAATCGTACAACTATATTTTTCAATACGATGTCTCGTTTTTATTGTTGACTTCGGATAATGGATATCGTGACCAAATGCGAGTACACCGATCGTTTGAATATTCTCTTCAAGTGCAATATGGTGCGCGATATCATCTGCACCATATGCGAGACCTGACACGACTGTAAACTCATTTAACGCTGGAATGATTCTTTGTAACGCTTGACGCGTATACATTCCAGCTTTACGACTACCAACGATGCCGATTTTGCGACTATTTAAAGCCGATAAAGAGCCCTTTACATATAATACGTACGGCGGGTCATAAATTTCTTTTAACGATGCTGGATAATACTTTGAACTCTCCGTTATAAACGTCACACCGTTCTCACACAATTTACGGTGGATGTCTTCTAACGAAATTTCTCTCGCATGCTGTAACTTCTTAATTGTAGATTCTTTTAATACTTCACCATTTCGGATCTTCTGAAACTCTTTTCTTGTAACTTTTGCAAAACTTAATTGTAAAATGTGAAGTTTCATAACTGTATTATAATCGATAGTTTTTAAAATTGGTATAAAAATAAAAAAACGCAGAGATTATATTATCTCTGCGTTACAATTTAAATTTATTATTTAATTGTTAGACATTGCTCGTAAAGGCCTTCTTTTTTAATACGCTCGATTAATGTCTCACCGATTACTGACGGTGTATCTGCTGTGTCGATACCTGCGTCGTTCATCGCTTTAATTTTACCTTCTGCTGTACCTTGACCACCAGAAATGATCGCACCAGCGTGACCCATACGTTTTCCTGGAGGCGCTGTTTGACCACCGATGAATCCAACAACTGGTTTTGTCATATGTTCTTTCACCCAAGCTGCTGCTTCTTCTTCAGCTGTACCACCGATTTCACCGATCATTACAACTGCGAGTGTTTCATCGTCTTCGTTAAATGCTTTTAATACGTCGATGAAGTCTGTACCGTTTACTGGGTCTCCACCGATACCAACAGCTGTCGTTTGACCGATTCCAGCTTCAGTTAATTGGTGAACTGCTTCGTAAGTTAACGTACCAGAACGTGATACAACTCCTACGTGACCTTTTTTGTGGATATATCCTGGCATAATACCAATTTTAGTTTCATCAGCAGTGATGATACCAGGACAGTTTGGTCCAACGAGACGTGTTTCTTTATCTTCTAGGTAGTCAACGACTTTAACCATGTCTAATACTGGAATATGCTCTGTAATACAGATAACAAGTTCTACACCTGCATCTGCTGCTTCCATGATTGAATCTGCTGCGAATGGAGCTGGAACGTATACGACTGATACTGTCGCGCCAGTTTCTTTCTTTGCTTCTTCTACTGTATTGAATACAGGTACACCTTCTACTACTTGTCCACCTTTACCTGGTGTTACACCACCGACAATTTTCGTGCCGTAGTCTAACATTTGTTTCGTATGGAATAATGCAGTAGATCCAGTAATACCTTGTACGATTACTTTTGTATCTTTATCTACAAATACTGCCACAATTAATTTCCCCTTATCTTATTTATTTTCTTCAACGAGTGCGATAATTTTTTGTGCACCTTCAGCCATTGTGCTTGCTGGTGTAATTGCTAAACCAGAGTCTTTAAGAATCTCTTTACCTTCTTTAACGTTTGTACCTTCTAAACGTACGACTAATGGAATTTCAAGTCCGACGTTTTTAACTGCTTGTACAACACCTTTAGCAATGACGTCACATAACATGATTCCACCGAAGATGTTTACAAAGATTCCTTCTACGTTTTCATCACTTAAGATGAGTTCGAATGCTTTTGTAACTTTCTCTTCAGTCGCACCGCCACCTACGTCTAAGAAGTTCGCTGGGCTTCCACCGAAGTGGTTAATTGTGTCCATCGTTGCCATCGCAAGTCCAGCACCGTTAACCATACAACCGATGTTACCATCTAGTGCAATATAAGATAAGTCGTATTTAGACGCTTCAACTTCTTTTGGATCTTCTTCGTCGAAGTCACGCATTTCCATTACTTCTTTTTGACGGTATAATGCGTTATCGTCAAAGTTGATTTTCGCATCTAACGCCATAACTTCACCGTCACCTGTTGTTACAAGTGGGTTAATTTCGACGATTGATGCATCTTTTTCTACAAATACATCATAGAGTCCAAGTAATAATTTTGCCGCTTTGTTAATTAACTCAGTTGGAATGTTGATGTTAAACGCAAGTCTTCTTGCTTGGAATGGTAATAAACCAACTGCTGGGTCGATCACTTCAGTGAAGATCTTTTCAGGTGTTTTAGCTGCAACCTCTTCGATTTCAGTTCCACCTTCTTCAGAACCCATTAACACGACACGGTTTGTCGCACGGTCTACAACAAAGCTGATGTAGTATTCATCTTTAATGTCGCAACCTTCTTCAATTAATAAACGGTTAACAACAGTACCATCTGGTCCGTTTTGTACCGTTACTAATGTAGAACCGAGTAAACTTTCAGCGTATTCTTTAACTTCATCTAAAGATTTCGCAATCTTTACTCCTCCAGCTTTCCCACGTCCACCTGCGTGAATTTGTGCTTTCACTACGTAGACGTCAGAGTCTAATGTTTTTGCTACTTCTACCGCTTCTTCAGGTGTACGCGCAACGTCACCGTTCGGTACTTTTACCCCTTTAGAGCGGAAAATTTGTTTTCCTTGATACTCATGAATATTCATGGTCTGCCTCCTAAGCGTTATAATAATAAGCTTTCAAAACTATTATATAAATTCATCGCACTATTGTAAACTTAACACGCTTCTAAAAAGTGTAATTTTTAAATATGTGCGTTTTTTCCACGTTTTAAATGTGGTTTAAATGAGAAATACGTCCAAATTCTAAGTATATATTCGAGTGGTCCGTATTTAAACTTCTTCATATAGTAATAACTACATATAATTTGTACGATAAAGAAAATGATCGCTATTACAAATGACAACGTAAAGTTACCATCTCCGAATCGTCCAAGCCCACTACCATAATATATAAACGAGTGGAACACGGATTGTAAAATATAGTTCGTTAGTGATAATTTACCGACGGCTGCTAAACTGTCCATAAATAAGTTTTCTTTATATAAATAATAAAATAGTCCAATATAACCATAAGCTAACGCTGTGTCTATAAAGAACGCATAAAAATCGAGCGTTTCGTTATTTATAGCAAATATATTTAATACAATCCCGATCGGTACGAGTAGAATGAGTGCTTTTTTCCACGCACCACCTGTTTCAAACATTTTAAGTTTTGCTGCAATCATTCCAGATATAAAGACAGGCACGTAAAAGGAAATAATGAGTAAATACGTAAACACATATCCGACTACACCACCGCCAAAAAACGGATTCTCTGAATCGAATATAAACGACTGACGTTCAGCATTCGATAACGTACGATACGCTTCTTTTTCTTCGAGTAGATATTCGACTTTGTCATCGGTTAACTCTGTCGTATAACTCTCAAATTCTTCGTCTACGTCTTCTACACTACTACCAAAGTCTAAATGCATTAAGACAACGAGCGCTGATGATAGAAGAAAACAAACAATCATCGTTTTAAGACTTCGATTAGGTAGCCAAAATAAAACAATCGTCATCAGTCCATAAACGAACAAAATATCTCCTTCAAATAAATACATCGCGTGCAGTGTACCAAATATTAATAATCCGATCCCGCGACGAATGAGTCCACGTTTTACACCGAGATCTTTACGTTTAAAACTAGACGCCATCATATACATCCCAAAACCAAATAAAAAGGCAAATATCGGCATCGTACTACCTTCAAATAGTACGCGAATCATGTCCATTAAAAAGACGCCCGTTTTAGGTACGTCATACACTTCAGGATAACTATTACCAAACATACCGTAGTTAAAAACGAGCAAGTTAGCGAGTAATATCCCTAGTAAACTAAATCCTCTTAAACTATCTACTACTTTAATTCTGTTCATCTAAAAATCTCCTGAATTTCCTTAACGGGTGAAAAACTTTTTCTATGAATCGGCGTTACACCGTATTGTCCTAACGCATCTAAATGAGTCTTCGTTCCATACCCTGAGTTCTTTTCAAAATCATATTCCGGATACTCTTTACTATGTGCTTCCATTAAACGGTCACGATATACTTTAGCGATAATTGAAGCGGCAGCAATCGAATTCGAATTTGCGTCTCCTTTTATAATACTTTGTTGATGAATATCCATATCTAACACCATCGCATCAATTAATAAATGATCAACGTATCTATTTAAATTTTTCACTGCACGAGTCATCGCAAGTTTCGTCGCTTCATATATATTTAATGTGTCAATTTCTTCAACACTCGCCGTACCTATACCGACTATGCACGTGTCTAAAATTAAATCATATAAACGATTTCTTTCAGTTTCACTTAATTTTTTTGAGTCATCTAAACCGTATAGTTTTTCATCGCCTAAAATGACTGCACCAGCAACAACTTCTCCTGCGAGTGGCCCGCGCCCTGCTTCATCGACTCCGGCAATTACACCTGTTAACTCACGCTCATAGACCATCATACTTTCAAAACGTCGTCTCGTCTCTTCGATTTTTTCAAGTTGACGCCTGCGACTTTTAATTGCATTTTGTACGCCGACACGTGGGTCACTTTGTAAATCAATACTCTCTAAATCTTCTATAGAATGTATCGTCTGTAAAAATTCTTTTACTTCTTTAATTGTCATCATTTACCTCATCAAACGTATATCTGCCGATTTTACCGTTTCGAATGTCGTAGACGACTCGGTTTGTCACTTGTTCATAATCGACTTCGTTACCAGACATTAACATACCTCTACTTCTACCGATTGCGTCAAACACGGATACGATATCATCGACGTCATAATTTGTAATTTTATAAAACGTATCAAACGTTTCCTTATCGTGTTCGATTAAAAATTTCATACCAAAAATAGCGACCTCGTCTAAATGAACGACCCTATCCGTAATTGCACCAGTTAAACTTAATTTTAACCCGACATCTCCTTCAAACTTTGGCCATAATACACCTGGAGTGTCTAGCAGTTCTAAATTATTACCTGCTTTAATCCACTGCTGTGATTTTGTAAGACCTGGCGTATTTCCTGTTCTCGCGGCTTTACGTTTTGCGAGACTATTAATTAATGTTGATTTTCCGACGTTAGGAATACCAATAATCATCGCACGAATGGGACGACGGTTAATACCACGCGCTTCCATACGTTGAAACATCTCTTCAGTCGCTTCCATCGCAACCGGTTCAATGCGCTTTAATACGTTATTGCTACGAGCATCCAGTGCTATCGGATACGTCCCAATCGACTTAAAGTAATTCATCCACTGATTTGTCATATTTTGATCTGCGAGATCAGACTTATTTAAAATGACAATACGTGGTTTATTTTTAACGATCTCGTTCATCATCGGATTTTGACTCGACATTGGAATTCTCGCGTCTAAAATTTCTATCACTACATCAACTTTTCCTAAATTCTCTTCAATTTGGCGCCTTGCTTTTGCCATATGTCCAGGAAACCAGTTAATAGACATCTCATCACTTCCCTATACGTTTTAGATTCTATTCGATTATAGCAAATTCCGTTTAACATACGATATACTACTAGAAATTAGCAAATGTGAAATATGAAAAAAGAATAGCTATACGAACATTAAATTTTTGTTCGAAAATACAAAATAACAATCTTTCATTATTTTATAAACGTGATATTATATACATATGAACTTAATATCAAAAAAGGTGGTCTTTCCTTTGAGTAACAACTCATTTATTAATGCGCAACAACAAGTTGAATCAGCATGTAGAATTTTGAATACGGAACCAGCAGTCTTTGAAATTTTAAAAGACGTTGAGCGTATGATTGAAGTTAGCATTCCAGTTAAGATGGATGACGGTACAATCAGAACGTTCAAAGGTTACCGTGCAGCACACAACACGTCACTCGGACCAGCAAAAGGTGGAATTCGTATTCACCCTGCAACAACGTACGATGACGTAAAAGCGTTATCTATTTGGATGACATTTAAATGTGCAGTAACAGGTACACCATACGGTGGTGGTAAAGGTGGTATCGTTGCTGACCCAACAAAACTATCTGAAAACGAACTCGAGCAATTAGCGCGCGGATACGTTCGTGGTCTTTACAAATACTTAGGCGAAAAAATCGACGTACCTGCACCAGACGTAGGCTGTAGTGCACAAATGATCAGCTGGATGGTTGACGAATACTGTCAATTAGCTGGTACACAAGCACTCGGTACATTCACTGGTAAACCGGTAGAATACGGTGGATCACTAGGACGTACAGAATCAACAGGATTCGGTATTTCAGTCATTGGACGTCAAGTTGCTAAGAAATTCGATATCCACTTCGAAGAAGCAACACTTGCAGTACAAGGATTCGGTAACGTAGGAAGCCACGCGGTAAAATACTTCGAACAACTCGGTGCAACAGTACAAGCAGTTATGGAGTGGCACCCAGATGGACTATTTGCAATCTACCGTGAAGAAGGATTTACTTACGAAGAGCTAGAAGCAAACCGTGGTAAATTCAAAGAAATGGACGACGTTAAAATCTTAAACCCAGAAGACTTCTGGTCATTAGACGTAGACATTATGGTACCAGCAGCACTTGCAAACGCAATCGATGAGCGCGTTGCGAAATTAGTAAAAGCAAACATCGTACTTGAAGGTGCAAACGGACCAGTCACTACTGAAGGAGATGCAGTATTCAAAGAAAGAGGCATCACAGTAGTACCAGACATCCTTACAAACTCAGGTGGAGTAATCGTATCTTACTATGAGTGGGTACAAAACCTACAAGGATTCTACTGGACAGAAAAAGAAGTCTTAGAGCGTCAAGAAGAGAAAATGATCCAAGCATTTGACGAAATCTGGGATACAAAAGAAAAACACGACGTAACATTCAGAGAAGCGGCTTACTTAAACTCAATTCAAAAAGTAGCAGACGTTATGAAGTTACAAGGTAAATTATCTTAATATAAAAGAGGCGAAATGACTCGCCTCTTTTTTAGTATCTCAATTTAAATTGTTCTATCGCTAATTTAATTTCATCTCTAACACGCTCGAATTCTGACCACTCTTTACCGCAGGATCATCAAAACCCCAATGTTCTTTTTTAACATTTGGTGGTAAAATCGGACAATTCTCATCTGCATCACTACATAACGTTACGACTAAATCTGATTGTTTTAAAATATCATTATCAATCAAGTCTGACGTATGGTCTGATATATCAATACCTACTTCTTTCATAGCTTCTACTGCTTTAGGGTTAACACCATGTGTTTCAATACCAGCAGAATAGACATTCCAGTCTTCACCTAATAATTTCTTCCCCCAACCCTCAGCCATTTGGCTACGGCAAGAGTTGCCAGTACATATAAAATAAATTGTTTTCTTATCCATAATTAAAGCCTCTTTTTAAAATATGATTAGTGTAAAATACAATCCTAAGAGTGTTACAAATAGGACTGGAATAGTAATGACAATTCCCGTTTTAAAGTATGTTCCCCATGAAATCTTTACACCTTTTTGTGCTAAAACATGTAGCCATAATAATGTTGCTAAAGAACCAATCGGCGTAATTTTAGGTCCTAAATCAGAACCTATAATATTCGCATAAACCATACCCTCTTTTAGTAGTCCTGTAGCACTAGATTGACCAATCGCTATTGCATCTATTAAAACAGTTGGCATATTGTTCATAATTGATGATAAGAAAGCAGCTATAAAGCCCATACCCATCACACTGATGAATAATCCATAACTTGAAATATTAGTTAATATTTCAGCTAAAAATGTTGTGATACCTACATTTTTTAATCCAAATACAACTAAATACATACCAATAGAAAATAGAACGATGTTCCATGGTGCACCTGTAATCACTTGTTTTGTATTAACTGCTTTAGATTTTCGAGCGAATAGCACAAAGATTATAGCAATCGTACCAGCAACAAAAGATACAGGTATCTGAACAAACTCACTAACAAGATAACCAACAAGTAGTATTACTAAAACAATCCATGAAATCCTAAATAGTTTATAGTCTTTAATTGCATCTTTAGGATTGGGTAGATTTTCTGCATTAAACGTTTTAGGTATAGATTTTCTGAAATATAACCATAAAACGACAATACTAGCAATTAAAGAGAATATATTAGGAACAATCATACGGTTAAAATATTCAATAAATCCAATATCGAAGTAATCTGCAGAAACAATATTCACTAAGTTACTTACAATTAAAGGTAGTGATGTCGTATCCGCAATAAATCCACTCGCTATAATAAAAGGAAAAATCTCTTTTTGATTAAACCCTAAACTTCTTACCATTGCTAATACAATAGGCGTTAATATTAAAGCTGCACCATCATTTGCGAAAAATGCTGCTACAACTGCTCCAAGTAACATAATAAAAACAAACATTTTTAACCCATTACCATTTGAAGCTCTGACCATATGTATTGCAGACCATTCAAAAAAGCCAATTTCATCTAATATTAATGAAATTAAAATAACAGCTACAAAAGTTAGAGTTGCATTCCAAACAATACCTGTTACTTCTATTACATCAGAAAAACTTACAACTCCGGTAACGATAGCTAAAAGAGCTCCGATTAAAGCTGTAACACCAATATCTAACCCTTTAGGTTGCCATATAACAAAAATTAAAGTTAAAAGAAATATTACAATTGCTAAAATAGTCATCAGCAATCACCTGATTTCACATTGTTACATACACATTTTTGATTTGATGTGTTAATAAGATTTAATTTTTGGATAACATCCTCTAAATTATCATGATTCAGTTGATACCAATGCTTGTTACCGTCTTTTCTTATTGTAACTAATTCATTATCTACTAAAGACTTCATATGATGACTGAGTGTAGGTTGTGAGAAATGAAAGTATTCCAACAAGTCACAAGCACATAATTCCCCACAAGATAGTAAATCTAGTATTTCCAATCGACTTGGATCTGATAAGACTTTTAATATTTTTGATAGTTCTTTATAAGACATGACTAAACCTCCTAGATGGTAAATAGATTAACATCTATATAGATTGTTGTCTATGTGCTTTTGTTATTTTTTTACAAACCCTTACGAAACGTTAATTACATTAAATTATGAATGTCTCTCCGTCTGTTTCGATTACTACCTGATTTTCTTGTAACTCTTCCGTAAATGTTAGTCTTACTTTACCTAATTCCAGAGTGTTCTCATCATGTTTATTTAAGTGAAAAGCTTCGGTGAATGCGTGAATCGCATTATCAACATTTTCTACTGCTACCTTAATTTCTAATAGTTTACCGTTATCTCCTAGTATGCTTCCTGCTTCAAGGTTTTCTAGTCTCTCTTCGTCACTCATACCCCAGTCAATGATGAATGGCATAGGGACGTTCGTCTTATTGTCTTTTATAAATAACAACTTCCATGAGACTACTTCTCCATTTTCTTTTTCTCTCTTGAATGTGCGAGGCCCATCGATTTCGAATCCTGAATTCTCGAGCGACGTACTGAGAGCTTCGATGTCAGTCGTTCGAAGTGCAAAGTTGTGCATACCCTCACGGTAATTTTCTTTATATATGGAAGACATGAGCGTGTAATCTACATTATCTTCGTTGTACTTCTCGAAGGTTTGTCTGTTTTTTATCCCTAAAAATTCAATATAATAGAGCCCGCAGTGTAATAGTGTATTATACGTGCCCCAAATGTCGTGTGTACCGCCGGTCACAGTATAAAACCCTTTTTGTTCGTATTCGTCTTTCATTGCACTAGGATCTTCAGAAAAATAGATGATGTGGTCGAATAATACTGTCATATGAACGCCTCCTTTACTATAATTATCCCGCTCATTTTCCTTCCACTTGTATCATAATTTTTGTAATGTAATCTTCTTCACCTTTTACACTGAGTCCATCAATGACGTACTCCTCTATCGTATCTCCGCTAATTTGATATCCAGTTTCCTCTATAAAAGATTTCATTTTTTCATATGTCTCATACGTCTTTAAGTACGATCCTTTGTGGTAACCTACCGCATAAGTGCACGACTTTCTAATAAATGGATTCTTTAAAGCTTTTTCTTTAATTCTCATAAATAGATGAGACACATTTAAATAATCGTTCTTTTCAATTTGTGCTTTTGGAATCAGCCCACCTACTGGATACCCAATATCTAGCGCTTCTTCTTTTGTATATTTGACAAATGACATGATTGCTTCCGTAAATTCTTTGTCAGTGCTATTTAAAATATTTTTGCTTAACACGTAGTATTCTCTCTCTAAATGTTCAATTGTAATACTATCGATATCTAGCTCTATCGCATTTACGATCTGCTCTTTCTTGTTTTGAATAATCTCTTTCGTGCGCTGTAGTGCCTCAATCTTCTGCTGCATCATTTCTGCTTTTTCAGTAAACATCTCAGCTGTTTCTTTTAAATTGTTGGCGTTTAAAAACTCTTTTATGTCAGATAAAGACATGCCAATCTCTTTTAATATTTCAATGACCGTAAACACTTCTGCTTGTTGAAATGAGTAATACCGATATCCATTCGGAGCTACATACTCAGGTTTTAACAAATCAATATCATCATAATGAAAAAGTGTTTGTTTCTTCACGTTACAAATATTTGCGAATTCTCCGGTGGTAAACAACTTTTTTAAAGATTCCAGTTTTTATCTCTCCCGTCCTTGACTATATGGTTACCGTATACTTTATTATCATAATATAGTAAGAACAAACGGAACAGATTTATATATACAATGAGGTATTTTTATGGAACACGTACACACTACAATGCAAACGGAGCAACCACGAAAACTTTTTCTTAAATATTTAATTCCATCGTTATTCGGAATGATGCTCATGGCCATCAACATTTTAGTCGATGGGCTCTTCGTGAGCCACGGTGTCGGAGATAACGGACTTGCTGGAGTCAACATCGCTGTACCTATTTATTCAGTCATCCTAGCATTTTCTCTATGGATTGGAATGGGGGGTGCAACGCTCTACTCCATCGCACTCGGGCAAAATAATTTACACCGTGCGAAATCGATTTTTACACACGCAATTATTATTACCATTGTCGTCACAAGCATCATCATTGGAGTATGTCTCGTATTTGAAGAACCACTCGCGTACCTATTCGGCGCAAATGACGCCATCATTACGTATGTGCTCGATTATCTACACGTCATTTTAGTATTCGGAATCTTCTTTGTGCTAGAAAACATTCTGAGCATTTTTGTACGTAACGACGGGAATCCAACACTCGCGATGATCGCCTTAGTTGTCACATCGGTTGTAAACATTATCCTAAATTACATCTTTATTTTCATCTTACATTGGGGCGTTAAAGGGGCTGCATATGCTACAGTCCTTGCGACAGTTATCGGTATTTTAGTTCTCTTGATGCACTTTTTAACTAAACGAAGTCAACTGGCACTCGTGAAGATAAAGATCGATTCATCTATTGTTCGCAACATTATTTCAATTGGTTTTCCAAGTTTTATATTGGAAGCATCCGCTGCAGTTATGATGATTGGACTCAACGTTACTTTCAGTCACTATGTCGGAGAAATAGGAATCGTCGCGTATGCTGTTGTGAATTACATGCACACCGTGTTCTTAATGTTATTCATTGGTGTCGGGGCTTCTCTTCAGCCAATTTCGAGCTATCATTACGGTGCAAAACTCTTTGGACGATTAAAACAGTTTGTACGTATTGCGGTACTCACAGGATTCATCGTCGGGGCTTTAATTTTCGCGATTGGTGTGTTTGGAAGAAGCCTCATCATATGGCTATTTGGTATTGAAGGTACGGAAGTAATTAGTTATATAAAAATCGGAATCACACTATTCTTCATTGGATATTTATTCTTAGGAATCAACATGGTGTTCACGGAATTCTATCAATCAATCGGTATAATTCGTATCGCGATTATGATTAGCTTATTACGTAGTTTTATTATCTTCATCCCTCTATTATTTATAATGCCAATTCTATTTGGACCAAACGCGATTTGGCTTGTATTCCCAATAGCAGAGGGACTTACAATGGTTATCATGTTTTTATCTTTAAAATTTAAATGGATACCATTAATTCCTAAAGCGTGATGAAATGTATCGTAGTAGAATACTACTAATAAAAATTTTCTAAAAATAAAAAGAATACTCATGGTTAGTATTTAGCTTATCAAACACTTCATATCGAACTCGCAATAAGTTTTTTGGTATAGGGATTTTGGGGATTGTTCAAAATATCGTCCGTTTTACCTACTTCTACAATCTGTCCGTCTTTCATAACGATGATTCTATCTGTCAGTGTTTTTACTGTGGATATGTCGTGCGTGATGAATAGATATGAAGTGCGAATGTTATGTCGTAACTTCTTCAAAATCTCGATGACTTCTTTTTGCACGAGTATATCTAGTGCGGAGACCGCTTCGTCAAATATTACCACTTTCGGATCAGTGATCATCGCTTGGACGATCGATATGCGCTGTGCTTGTCCACCGCTTAACTGGTGCGGGTATTTATCTAGAATCGTTTCGTTTAATTGCACACGTTCTAATGCGCGAAGTATCTCTCTATCCATCTCTTTTTTTGTCTTTCGCGGAAGTCCTTTCGCAAAAAATGGTTCTCGGAGTGACGTTCTTACCTTCAAATATGGATGTAGACTTTCTTTAGGGCTTTGAAATACAAACTGCACATTTTGTCTAAATTTTAGGTAGTTACGTTTTTTCATACTTTTGATATCTTCACCTTCAAAATATACAGTTCCTGAGTTTGGACTTACAAGTCCGCCAAGGATATTCGCAAGTGTAGACTTTCCGGACCCAGATTCTCCAACAATTCCGATAGATTCCGCTTCTTTAAGTTCCAAACTCACATCTTTCAAAGCTATTGTATCTTTGAAGTTTTTAGACACATTTTCACATGATAAAATCATCTCACGTCCTCCTCTCTCGATACTTGGACGAGTGCTTTTGTATGCGGATGCGTTGGATGCTTAAATAGCGTCTTTGTATCATTCGTCTCTACCATTTCTCCCTTATAGAAAACATACGCACGGTCCGTGTACTTCTCTATCAGTTTCATGTTATGTGTGATTAAAATGAGCGACACGCCTTCTTCTTGATTCAGTTTTTTAAAAAACTCCATTATCTCGTTTTCCGTGATGCTATCTAGAGCAGTCGTCGGCTCATCTAAAATAATTATACGTGGCTTCGTCATTAGGGAGAGTGCGATATTGACGCGTTGGCGCATTCCACCAGAAAGTTCGAACACGTATCCGTTCAAGATTTTTTTAGGATTTTTAAGCCCCACAAGTTCTAACAATTCCGTCGCACGTTCTAATCCTTCACGTTTAGTGCCACACTGATGCGTCACGAAACCCTCTAACATCTGGTGCTTAATTTTTACTAACGGATGTAAAAATTCCGTTGTATTTTGTGGAATATATCCAACATCAAGTCCGATGAGTTTTCGGTAATCGCTCGACTTAAGGTCATCTATGTTTTTATCTTCTACCATTTTTAGCGTAGCATGTGACACGAGTGATCTCGGAAGCAAGTTAAACATCGCTTGTGTCGATATTGTTTTCCCTGAACCTGATTCCCCAAATACCCCTACAATTTCTCTCTTTTTAAGATAGAAATCAAATGGCTGTACGAGTCTCTTTCCTTCATTTGTGCGCACTTCGAGTGCCTTTATATCAATCATTAGTATCACCTAATTTCATGAGTCGATCATTCAACGTATCTCCCATTAAGTTCAGACCAAGGACAGTAATCACAAGTAATATCCCTGACGGCAAGATTAAATATGGATAGCTCAGCATAAAGCTCTGCGCTTCTTTTAACATCAGTCCAAAACTCGCGTTCGGTGGAACGACACCAAGTCCTAAATAAGATAACGCGGATTCTATTAAAATTGCAGATCCAATACTTGCACTGAATTGTGTTACGAGTCTAGGCAAAATGACTGGGAGATAATGTCTCCACACAATTCTCATTGTCGATAGTCCCATGCTTTTTGCCGCCACTATATAGAGTGCTTGTTGTTGTTCTTTAATGAGTGAATACGTCAGTCTAGCAAATATTGGTATCATAAATATCGCGATTGCAATAAGTGTAGAGTAAAGTCCATCCCCAAATACAACCACAAACATCATAGCAAGTACGATACCTGGGAATGCGAGCATCCCATCTATAAACCTTAGGAAAATCATGCTGATCCACTTATTTGATAAAGCAGAAATGACACCTATGAAAATCCCAGCACATAAGCCTAAAGTGACTGAAACCGTTCCTAAAAGTAACGCATAGCGTGACGCAACCATTAACCTAGATAATATATCTCTACCAAACTGATCCGTACCGAGTAGATGCTCTTTAGACATCAAAGAAAAACGATTATCAATATCCATCTCTGTAATCGGATATGGTGTATAGAAAAATGACACTATTCCTAGCGATAACGGAATGAGTAAGAGTACTACGCTCAATATAAACACATATTTTCTCATGACTCTTTCCTCCTCATTCGCTTATTCAGGAGAATATAGAGTATGTCTGTGATAAGCGTAATGATTATGACAGAAGTCACAATAAAGCTCACGAGCCCTAAAATTAAGAAGAGATCTCGTTTTAAGACTGCACTAAATAACAGTCGGCCAACTCCAGGCAAACTGAAAATACTCTCTACGACAATCACACCTGAAATTAACCCCGCAATTTGAATACCAATAACTGTAAGTGGTGCAATCAACGCATCACGCAGTGGATATTTAATGATTGCAAAAACAGGATTCATTCCAGACACTCGGGTCATGAGCATATAATCTTGTTTTAAACTATGTAACATCGAGCTTCTCACGATCCTAATCTGTGTCGCAATCATACCAAATGCGAGCACAAGTGCCGGCAGTAGTAAGCTCATAAAGCCACCATAAACACTCTCCGTAAATGGTTTAAATCCAGATATCGGAAACACGTCAAACTGTGCAGCGATGTAAACGAGAAAAATGAGTGCAATAAAAAACTGTGGCATCGCGTCACCAATTTGCATGAGCGTTCTCGCTATAATATCAAACGTCTTATTTTGTTTTAATGCAGCAAAGACACCAATTGTGAGTGCTAAAGGCACCGCAATTACGATTGACATCACCATGAGTGTTAACGTAACAGGTAACCTACTTAATAGAAGTGCTGTCACTGTCTCACCATATGTAAAAGACACACCAAAATCACCAGTTATCGCACTGGTCAACCAGTTAAAATATTGCGTATACCAAGCAGCATCCATCCCGAGAGCTGCTCGAAGTTCTCTGACACGTTCTGGTGTGGCTTCTGTTCCGAGACTAATTTCCACCGCATCTCCAGGTATCATCATCAACATAAAAAAAGTGATAAATGATACGACAATTATAAGTACTATGCTACTCGTAATGCGTCTTATAATTTCTTTCATATCATCCATCACCTATTGATTACTCTTTAAATTTTAAATCTTTTAATTCAAAAACATCGATTGGATATGACGTGAATCCTTCTAAGTCTTCACTGATCGCGTAAATACGTGTTGGCGCTTGAATATACAATGCTGGAACTTCTTCTGCTAGAATCGTTTGGACACGGTTATACATGTCCATACGTGTATCATCATCTAATTCTACTTTAATAGATGATAAAAGTTCGTCTACTTCTGCATTTTTATAATTAAAGTAGTTATCCGAGCGCGTGCTTCCATATTTCTCTAGTAAATCATAACCTTCGATACGACCTGTGTGTCCAACGACTGTAAGATCATAGTCACGGTTACCATAGACATCTGTTAACCATGTACCCCATTCTATCGTCTCTATTTTAACATGAATTCCGATTGCCTCTAATTTTTCAGCAATAATCTGTCCTGCATTCACATAGTTTGGATAGTCTGTTGGAAGTTTCATATTCAATGTGATGCCCTCTCTGCCTGACTCTTTCACGAGTTGTTTCGCTTTATCTACATCATACGGATAAGTGTCTGTTGTGTCGACATATCCTTTTAAAACAGGGGGATAGTGCGAGCCGATTTCTTTACCATATCCCCACCACACTGCTTTGATGAGTTCTTCTTTGTCAACTGCCATATTGATTGCTTGTCTCAGTTTTTCATCTTTTAAATGCTCGTTTTCTAAGTTCATAGCCATGATCTGTACAGAGTTATTGTCGATTTCAACGATTTTTGCATCACCTAATGTCTCTGCAACATCCCCTGTAGTTTCGATTAAATCTATATCGCCCTTTTTGAAGCTTGTTACCTGTGCAGTTGAATCTGGCATCATCTTAAACTCAATATGTTTAATTGCACCTTCGTTATAGTGTTCGACACCTTCTAGAACAACCTTATCTTGAGGCGTCCAGTTCACAAGCTTATATGGTCCCGTGCCTACTGGTGATTTCTTTAAGTCATCTCCAGCACCGTCTTTAACAATCGCTGCCCATGGGTATGCAAAGTCACTTATAAATGTTGCAGATGGTGCTTCCGCTTTGAATTCTATCGTATAATCGTCAATTACACTGACTTCTGTTATGTATTCATAGTTATCTTTTCTTGGCCCTAAATCATCTCTGATGCGTTCAAATGAATAAGCCACGTCTTTTGCTGTGAACTTTTCGCCATCATGGAACTTAACGTCATCTCGCAAGTGAAATGTGAGTGTCTTTCCGTCATCAGACTGCTCATAAGATGCAGCCAAACTTGGCACGATTTCTCCGTCTTCTGTCACTTTGACTAACGTGTCATAAATATTGTTTGTGATGACAAACGTCGAACTAGCAGTTGTTCGATGCGGATCTAACCCATCTGGATCCACAGATATTGCGATTTTAAGTCCATCTTTCGTTTCTTCAACTTTATCTTCTTTTAATATTTCCTCGACTTCCTCAGAACTTTTTCCACAAGCCGATAACAAAAGCGTAAGCATAAGTGCTACAAATAATACACCAAATTTTATTTTCATTTTGGTCTCCTTAGTATAAATAGTTTATTCTATTGATTATATTTTCCATGATTTTGGTTGTTTTATCAATTGAAAAAAAGATGCGCATCTTTAACTTTTGATACATGAAACCTTCTATCTATATATCAACACACATGAATATATCATAATTTTTACTTCCATACTTAAATTTTTTAAAAAGTCACTTTGGTTTTATTTTTAAAATTAGCAGTTATGTTTCTAATAAGAGTGCTGAACGAAGAGCAGTTGGATTTGACTGAGGATAAGACGTGTCCATCATAGTAGAATACTACTAATAAAAATTTTCTAAAAATAAAAAGAAAACCCATGTTTAACGGATATCAATCATCCGTTAAACATGGATACATTATAGACTATTTTGTAGGTATTCTGTATGTTTTTTGATCATCTCTCATTCCTTCGAAATGTAAATATACATTCCCTTCTGGATCACGAACAGTTAGTAGATCTTGTATAAATACAAAATCCAATTCTACTTCTTCACCAGGTGCAATTTCTTTTGAGAGCTCTTCTTCTGACAACTCAAAAATGAAACTTTCACCACTGCCTCCTGTATCAATACCAAGTCTAGGAATCACGTACTCTCCTGTAATCATAGGTTCATCACTAGTATTCTTTATTATAGTATTCGCTACAAGAAATTTAATGTTCTCATCAGCATTACTAACATATTCTGTAATATCTTCACCATTATATTCACTAACAAGATCAACAGAATTTACGGTTACCTGATACGGAACATCCCACTCAAAGCTTTCTACATCGACAGCCTCTCCGACTTCTACTACTTTTTCATCAGTCTTATCATCTCTTTCTGATGATTCTTCTTTATTTACTTCTTCTGTTTCATTTTCTTCTTTCGTTGTATCTTTCTCATTGTCATCCTAACTATCACCACACGCAACTAGCACGAACGATAGTCCCATTACGAATAATAGATTAAGTATTTTTCATTAGAATTACTCCAATATTTAGTATGAAAAGATTTTATATCTGTTTACAAAACTTCTTTTCCCATATGTATCCCGAAATCCTTCAATATAGAAGTAAGAAGAATAGAATGTTTATTTCTCAATTAGCTGTGCCTCCTATATAAGTATTGTCACTTACAGAGTTCAACAGAAATAACAATCTAGGTCAAAATAGAACAGATATTCTTATACCGTTCTCTTTCCCAGTAAGCGCTCTATATAAACTAAATTGTTAAATATACCTCTTAGCAATCTGTTTTAAGGTAACGGTATCATCTAGTTTTTATTATAATTATTTTGCAAAATATGTAAATGTTTTATAAAGTTTTAAAATATTTTTATTATTAAATGATATATATATGAAAGAAAAAAAGCTCTCTTCATAATACTATGAAGAGAGCTTTCATATTATAAATAATTATATGAATAAACTTAAAATAACTAATGTAATTCCTGATACAGCCCAACCAATTGTTGTTGGAACTGACCAAACAAGTACCTGTTCTTTAACTTTTTTGATTCCCATCATTCTATTAACAACCCAGAATAAAGAATCATTAAAATAAGAGAAAATCATCGCACCAAATGCCGCTGCTTGAGCTGCAAGTACTGGATTAATATCTAAATTACCAAGTATTGGTGCAGAAATTGAAGCTGCAGTAATCATAGCAACTGTACCTGATCCTTGGATAAGTCGAACAAATGTGGCAATTAAGAAGGGAATAAGTACTGCTGGAACACTCCAAGTTACTACTTCTTCTGCAATAACTGTACCTGCACCACTCTCCCTTAACACTGCACCAAATGCGCCACCTGCTCCTGTGACAAGTAAAATAATTCCAGCATTATTTAAACCAACTTCAAGTTCTTCGAGTGTTTCTTCTACAGTAAAACGTTTTGCTAATGTAAATAATGCAAATAGTAATCCAATCGCTACTGCAATAATTGGGCTACCTAAAAACGTTATATAAGAATGCACTGTTTCATTTATATGTATAACATCGATTTCAACTAGTGCATTAATACCTGTGTTTAAAAAGATCAGTAATAACGGAATTAAAATTGGCATCAGCGATAACGTAAAACCTGGTAATTCCTTTTCACGTTCACTCGCCTGGTTTTTAAAATCTTCAAACACTTCTTCAGTTGTCGGACGATAATACCCCTCACCATCCGCTTCAGGCAACTGATAAATCTTCTTTCCTAACCACTGTGCGTATAATACACCTGAAATTACGACTGGTATTGAGATAACTAAACCAAGTAATACCATTAGTCCGATATCTGCACCAAAAATACCTGCTACCCCGAGTGGTCCAGGTGTTGGTGGTACAGCATGGTGTGTTGCAGCTAAACCGATACCGAGTGCTACACCAAGTGTAATTACAGATTTACCTGTTTGGCGAGACAACGCTTTAACTAAAGGATGTAAAATAACGAATGCTGAGTCTACAAATATTGGAATTGAAATGATGTATCCTGCTAATGCAATCGCCCATTCTTCTTTTTTCTTTCCGACAAATTTAACGACTTGATAGGCTAATCTTTCGGCAGCACCAGAAATCTCCATCACTTTACCAATCATGATACCAAAACCGATAATAATACCTATCGAGCCTAGTGTCGAACCAAATCCTTGTGAGACGGCTGTGACGACGTCAGTCGGTTCCATACCACCAATTAAACCAGCAATAATTGCGGAAGTTGTTAATGCTAAAAACACGTGAACTCTCGTTTTTAATACGAGAAAAATTAACAAAACAATTGCCACAATTAGACCTAAGATCATTTGTGCTGAAGATACTTCCATAATAGTTCCCCCTATTTATGAAAGGCGCTAGAATATGCGCCTATTAATTTCTAAAACTAAGCGCATATTCTCCTGCTAATTTAATAGCTTCTTCCATTGACTCACTTGATGCGATATTTTTACCAGCAATATCAAAAGCTGTTCCATGGTCTACTGAACTTCTTAAGAATGGTAATCCATTTGTGATTGAAATTGTTTTGTGGAAATCTGTCATTTTCGCAGCAATATGACCTTGGTCATGATATAGAGAAATAACTGCGTCATAACGACCATTTAATGCCTGGAAAAATACAGAATCTGCTGGTACCGGTCCAGTAACATCAAATCCATCTTTTTGTGCCCATTCAATACCAGGTGTGATTTCTTCTACTTCTTCCATACCAAATAATCCATTTTCTCCACTGTGCGGGTTTAAACCTGCAACAGCAAGTTTAGGATTTTCAACACCAAGTTTTATTAGAGCATCATGTGAGCGTTCAACATAGTCACGCACACGTTCTTTTGTCATTTGATCAATTGCATCTTTTAGCGATAAGTGACGAGTTAAGAAGAAAATTCTTAAATCTAATACTTGGAACATTGTTAATGGATCGTGTGAATTAGTAAGTTCTTCTAACATTTCTGTATGACCAATAAATGGAACTTTAGCTGCATGTAACGATTCTTTATTTATTGGTGTTGTTGCTAATGCATCCACTTCATTTTTCATCGCAAGGTCAATTGCTTTTTCAATATAATCAAATGCTGCTTGACCACACTGTGCTTGAATTTCGCCAAATTTAAATGTATCCATATCTACATTGTTCATGTCAATTAAATCAATCGTATCAGTTGCAAACTTCGCATCTTTTACCGATTCAATGACGTTAACATTTAAGTCTGTTGCGGTAATTTCTAATGCTCGTTCTATGACATCTTTGTCACCAACTACAACAATGTTTGCACTATTTAATACTTCTTTATTTAAAAATGATTTCACTGTGATTTCTGGACCAATTCCAGCTGGATCTCCCATTGGTACTGCTATAATTGCTTTTTTATTCATAAAAATTTCCTCCTAATTTTAAGTCGCTTTTAAATATTTTATTGCTTCATATATTGTTCTAATATCACCAATCATACCGCCTTTAGTAATGATTGGAAGACCACCATATTCACCATCAATGAGCGTCCCATATGCTGTTAATGGAGCAACCTCATCTATCAAAGTAATACCGTTGGCATTCATAATAGTAGTTAGTGATGCTGTCACATCCCCACCACTTGTAAAGCATCCTTTAATACTATAATCAGTCTCATCAATTACTTTTTTAGTAATTATTGCCAAACCATCAGTAATTCGTTTAGTAACTTCTTCTGGTTGTACATTATTTTCTTTCGCTAGCTTTTGTATATCAATAATGACAAGATTCTCTTCATTAGTTGTAATAATGACTGTTTCACTTGTTTTTAATTTTAGCTTTGCTTGTCTTACACAACGGTTAATTTCATTTTCAAAATTATCATCAAAAGAGGCAAGCTTATATATGTCTGGAACAACAGGTTTAATATCCATACGATCTATTAGATAAGTTAACTGCTTCTCTGTTACTTTTGTTGCACTACCGACTGTTACAATAATTTTGCTGTTATCTACTTTTTGATTTACTTTAAATTTTGAATATGCTGCTGTAAAAGGTCCTGAGTCGACAGGTATAATAGGTAAATTCACCTTCGATAATGACTCTGCAATAAATTCAATATCTTGATTGGTCGCTGCATCAATCACAACAATTCTCTTACCAGTTTGTGTTATACTTTTAAACTTTTCGATAAACTCATCACAATTGCCTGATAATTCATTAATAGTCATTAAATCAACTTCGTATTTAGACTGGCTTTCTATTATCTCTGAAATACAAGACGTGTTAATTGGCATAATTGGATCATTGGCCACATCCGTTTTATGTAATGGAATATTATTAACAACTAAGTATCCACCAATAGTAACTCGACCTGAATCAGGAAATGAAGGTACAACAACGGCTACATTTTCTTCATCAACATAATCAAGTAGTAAGTCAATTTCGTTGCCAACATTACCACGCATCGTCGAATCAATCCGCTTACAAATAAAATCAATGTCACACTTAAACAGGCTCTCAAGCGATTGATTTATACGTGTCTTTAAGATATCCTTGCTTAAATATCTACTATCAGTATCAATAATTACAGTATCGATATTTTCATTACTTATAATATCTTTGTTATAAAAGTAAGTTGCTGGACGAAATCCACTTTTACTCATACGTACACCCGTGGCATTCGCTCCTGTTAAATCGTCTGCTATAATTCCAATTTTCACTTAGATAACTCCTCAAATCACTTTTGTAAATTGCTCTATATAGTTCTTAGTAACATCATCTAACTCACTGTTTACGACAATACCATCAAACTTGTCTAAGTTTGCAATTTTAGAATAAGAATAACGGTCAAACTTACTATCATCCACTAATAAGTACGAAGTATACCCACTCTCAATCATTAGTTTTTTGATAAAAGCCTTTTCTCTTGTCGGCGCATAAATTGAACCGTCAAAAACCGCTTCTGTTGCAACAAAAGAGACATCGAACTTTGATTCTTCTAAATACCTAATTGTATGTACCCCGTACATAGAACCAACATTGTTCTGAATAATGCCTCCAGTTAAAATCACAGTGTGATGACTATCCACTAAAATAGATGAAGATTTAATATCATTAGTTGCAATTGTTAAAGGAAAATTAACATCCTTTAGTAATTTAACTAATTCAAAAGTTGTAGTCCCAGCATCTAAAAATATATGATCATTCGGCTTAATAAAACTAAGCGCCTTAATAGCTATCTCTTTTTTCTCGTCTACTTTGACTAACTGTTTTTTAAAAAAAGGTAACTCAGTTGTTATATTATCAATGAGCATATAACCATTATTAGTACCAAGAACAATCTCGTCATCCTCTAACTCTTTCAAGTATCTTCTAACTGTCATTTCAGATACCTCAAGAAGCTTTGCAATAGACGTAATCGTCAAAGTTTCATGGTCACTTAAAAACTGTATAATTTTAGATTTTCTAGATTCCTTAGACAATGGCATCACCTAATTTTTATTGTATTGATTATTTCACAAATTGTAAACTGTATTTGATATTATTTAACACTTTTATATTTTATTATGATAATTATTAACAAACAATATTGACTAAAATAAAAATATCACAAGGTTATTCTCTTTTTTCAAACAAAAACACCCCTAAAGTTGAATTTCATAGATCAACTTTAGAGGCGTAAAACAAAATTACTACTCGAACTTTTAATAAAACTTTCTTTAACCATCTATTAAATCTTCATCCTTAAGGGCTAGTAATACTACAAAAGCTGCCCAGAGAGTTGAAATACTCATAGCTGTTTCTTTCCCATTCCAGATTTGCGATTGCCACATTGCAAACCATTCACTGCCGACCACAATGAATCCAACAAACCAAATAGCAAATCCTAGCATATAAGCGTAAAAACCAAAATCTTTAGCCTTGTTAAAGTCTTTCCCAGGTTTTTTAACAGCCTTTATCATACGATATACCCCAATAAATGCGAGTAAAGAAAATAGACCTTCTGCGATAATAATCCCCCAATATGCAATAGTATGAATTGTCGTGCTTTCTATAGCTCTCCACATAAGGGCATTACCTTCAAAAGTTGTATCCATAGAAAGTACATGATGGACAAATTGGTAATTAGAATTATAATCCATGAGGTTTCCTGCAAAGACAAAAAATCCAAATAAACCCGTGATGAATACTACAAATATCTTTAAAATTCTTAAACTTAAAGTTGACATTACTAACTCTCCTTTTTCTCAAAAATTAAATCAATTCTTCGTTGTCCTCTAGCTAAGTTTGTTAAATTGACGACCTGAACAAAACGCCAACCCTTTTGTGCTTTTTGTTGAATAATATGAGAGTAATCTTCTTTTAAACTAAGTCCCTCTCTTTTTTCTGATACGTCTAATGAGACAATGTCATAAATATACATTGGAAACCCTCCTTTGTTTAAATATTATAAGTCTAAATCATTTTGAATCCCATAAATAAACACAATAATGAGAAACGTTGAATATTTATTGCGTAATAAATAAAATAAAAATACTCCTCTAACCTCACATGATGTGCTATTAAAAGTTCATCTTTTATGTAGCACATCAAACTTCTGTACTCTTTTATAGTTCAATATCATTACTGTTAAGTTGTTTAAATGGATAGTTTTCAGGCATGCATCCAATTAGCGATTCACTTACACCAATGTTTTTTAATATAAATTCTCGTGAAAAATCTCTTAGAAATGAAATTAGATCATGATCTTCTATTTCAATTTTCTTCTTTGGTTTATTATAACCATAATGTGAATGATAGTTACGAAACTTTTTAAGATATAGTGCAATATCTTCTACTTTAACATTTAAATTTATACCGTTTGCTTTATAAATTTTCTCTTTTACATCATCATCCACAAATTTGAAAACTTCAATTAATCTTTTTCTTAAATGCTTTTCTTTTTCAGATATAAATCTTCTGTGAAGTCCTTCCATTATAGAAATTTGTGAAAGTAAATAACTATCAGCATAATAATGGACAACATATAAATTATTAACATATATCTCAAATATATCTCTTAACTTATCTGAGTTTTTAAAATATCCATTGATAATTTCTGAAAAGTTTCGAACAAAAAACTCCTTTTTATAATCGATATTTCTTTTAGCAATCGTTTCCTTAATTCCAAATTCTTTTGACCAGAAAATCTTAAGTTTACATGTTCTATTTTCCAAAAATATTTCCTTTGTTTTCAATTTTTTATCAAAAATAAAAGACAATATATTTCTAAATTTAAAGATTAATCCCAAAATATCTTCAAAATCAATTTCTTCTTTTGTCTTTATCATTAGTTGTGGTCTAAAGTTAATTCTAAACGTTGAATTATTTTTATCAATATTCTTTATTATTTTGTAAGTATCGCTTACAGATAATTCATAATTATCATAGTTAAATTCAGTATATAAATTTTCTTCATTACTTGAGAAAGAGCTTGTTTCATCTATTATTATGTCTTGTAAAAATGAAATCATTTCTTTATTCAAAAAGGAATTTAAATCAGTATAGTTAAGGTTTATAGTACAGAATTCTTTAAAATCAATTTCTTTATTGCTCCTAGATGATATAAGTAAGAATAGATATTCATATATTATCGAATATGTTCTTACTCCTCGAGAGTTTGTTGTGATATTTTTAAAAATACCATTTTTCAAAAATATATTTTCGCCATAGCTACTAACAAACTTAACGTTCTCTATATTAGGATCTAAATCCATATAGCTATCAGCTAATTTAATAAATGTGAGCTCTATGTGACCATCATCGTATTCTAATAAAGAACTAATTGGTTCATTTTCTTGTATAAAAGTTACACCGTGTAAAGATATTTTGTCATCCATCTCTATTTTTGAAAATTTCATTTAAAACACCCTACTTATGTACTTTGTGTGTAACTCGTCACACTATATATCCACTCTATCCATCCCTTTACTGTACCTGCACGACGCTTAGCCGTCGACTCTGATTGAATTGAATGTATATTCTTTAATAAAATTCCTGATACATATTTATTAAACCCAGTTGATCCATGTTCATCGTAATACAAGAACGCTTTTCTCACTGTGTTGTATTGAAGCATACATTCAATAATTATCTTATTTCGTTCATTGCTGTTATACATTTTTTGTACTCTAGAACCAAGCTTAGTTAATGAAAACTTTAAGTCAGTTTGTTTTTGGGCGAGCCCTAAGAAAACTAATGCATTCGCATAATAATCGCTTTGCCTGATATTGAATTCGTATTCTTCAGCTAACTCTTCTTTACTCTTTGGTACGACTAAGTAATCTATCATGTCTAAAATCCTCATCATATTATCAGCCTGTGGATAGGCTACATCATTAGGTTCATATTTAATTGGATTATTCTCTATATAGTCATAAACCTGACGAATATCTAAGTTTAAATTTTCATTGAGTATAAAACTATATTGACCCTTCCACTTAATGCTCGAGTAATCCATAACATCAGTGAACTCATAAACACTAAAGTAGAAAACATCATCAGCAAATGTAAAGAAAATTGGTAGTATATTTTTATTATCCACAATAGAATTTATTACTCTATAAGGATAATATAGTTGCCTAATCATAAAATCTTTTGGTACTTTTGCTTTTGCTTCTATTAAAGCAATTGCATTATCATCTTCATAACTACCATCGATTTCCACTTGACTATTCGTTACTTCAAAATTATATGTTTGATCTTTTTCTGCTGTTTTAATTTTATACAACAACTTCCCTGAACTCATTCTGCCTGTTAATGTTAGTATACTCTTTTCTACCGATTCCTTATTTTGAATCTTATTCATAACCTCATCTACCATACCTGAAGCATGTGCGACATTTAAGGCTACCGCTTCACTAGTTATTTTATGAATATCAATTGTTTCGATATAGTCGGGAAGTTTAACATATTCTGGTTTTGTAGGAATCATTTTAAGTTTTTCATAAGCTTTAAATCTACCAATTATATATGTTCCTCTTGTATCTGGAAGAATTGATAGATTATGTTTTGCAAATAAATATGGTAATTGATCAGAGTGATCAAACTTTGTCATTAACCGTGCTTCTCTAAATTCATTAATTTGTTTAGACGTAATTTTGTAAAACCCATTCTTTTTAACTTCATTTACAATATCGTATTTCTCAAATAGACTCTTCCATGCAGTATCTGTTTTATTTAATTTTCCAGGACTATTTGACATATAATCACCTTAATGAATTAGTAATTTTTAACTATAACTTCATCAACTTTTCCTCGTCCAGCTGCGTTCGAATTTACAGCACGAGTTGCTCCTACGATAAGGGTTGTATCTTTATAATCTTTATATAGTTCATGTATTATTTCTGAACTAGAATTCGAAAGCATAACATAACAGCCTCTCTTATCTAATTCTACGAATAAATCACGTAATCTAATCTGTTCATCATATCCAAAACCGTTATCTGTATAACCAACAAAGTTGTTAAGATTAAGATCTAAGGGAGCATAGGGTGGATCAAAATAAATAAAATCACCGGCTTGAGCATCTTTTACTGCATCCTCAAAATCTCCGGAAATAATTTTAATATTTTCATCATTTAAAAACTCAGAAACTTCTCTTAATAATCCTTCATTAACAATGTTAGGATTTTTATATTTACCATAAGGTACATTAAATTGGTTATTTTTATTTACTCTATATAAACCATTAAAGCCTGTTTTATTCATATAAATAAATCTTGCAGCACGTTCAACATCTGTTCTTTTTGAGTAATCGTCAGTTCTATCCCATGCTCTAATTTCTAAATAATAGGCTTTTGAATTATTCATTGAATGATTTTTTAATTCTTCTATTAATTCATCGATATTATCTCTAATTACTTTATATACATTAATTAATTCTATATTGTAATCATTAATAATTGATGGCGTATGCTGTAGGTCAAAAAATACCGCCCCACCACCTATAAACGGTTCGTAGTATGTATTAATTTTTTTTGGTAAGTTATTAGTAATGACATCAAGGAGCTGACGCTTGCCACCAACCCATTTGATAAAGGGTTTTAGAAATAAATTTTTCTGATACATTTATAGACTCCTTATGTAAATATAGTCTCTTAATTTTAAAGTATTCGTATATCTATTTCAATTAAACATCTGATAGCAAACTTCCAACTAACAAAAAAGAAGCCTCTTATAAAGAGACTTCTTAAAATTAACTTTCTAAATCATCCATAACGTCTTTTGGAACTGGTTGTTTAAAGTTCCATATAATCGACATTGGTTTTCCACCTTCATGGGATTCGTACTCTACTTCACCAAGGTAGTAAAATGGTAGCGTTAAGTTGTCTTCACTATTTTCTCGTCGTACGAATAGATGTATTTTATTACCATTCTTTTTATGATGGATATATTGTTGTCCGGTTGGTGTATTTTCATGTGTTTGATTTTGTGATTGCCAATGAAATTTATATTGAGATACAAAATAATCATCGTACAGTAGATGTTCTTCTACCGTTTTTTCGTTCTTCTCTAAATTTACGAATAAATAGTGATCGCCTCTGTATTGTAGAACACCCTCACGAAGTGAATTGATATCTTTGTCATAGCCAATTAATGCAAGAGTTTCACTTCTTGAATATTGTTCGTATAATAATAATTCGTTTTGAGAGTTTAAATTATTCGCGGGATAATTTTGTCTATAACTTAGTTGTATAAACTCTAGAAATTCTTTAAGTTCCTTTTGAACATTAATAGATAACTCATAATTAGAATATAAGACTCCATTATCATAGTTGAAGAGTTTTTTCTTTTTATAGTTAATTTTTGACGTTCTTACAAATGCATAATGAACTTTTTCTTTTGCCTGATTGTTAAGTTTTACTTTTAACTTATCTTCAATGTAATGGATTACTTCTGTTTCTTTTAAATTTTTGTTTAATAAAATTAATATAAATATTACTGGATCATAAAGAACTTTCACTGGTATGGCTTTCATAATATGATCCATAATAAACGTTAATTCTTTTGAATCATTAATTTCTTTGTCAACTTGTCGTTCTGCTTTTATTCTTTTATTTAATATCGATAAGTTTTTATATGCACCTTTAAATAGTCTAGATAATGACGGTGCTTGCTCATGACTATAAAAGTCCATGATTGATAGTTTCTTTTCGTCATTTTTTGTTTCTAAGCGTATCATTTCTAAAAATTGCCTAGCATCTTTTTGAATGAACTCTGCTTTCATAAAGTCTGTCGTATCGATGCTTTGTAAGATTCGTTCTTTAGAAATATGATCGAGCTCAATATGAATCGAATTTGATAAGTTTACGAAATTCTTTTTAACACTGTTTTTCAGTTTTTGTTTATCGATAAATTCTTTATTACCATTTAATGCGATAGGAATTAGGTAATTATTTCTACTATTAGTAACAAAATCGAGCACTGTTAAATATTCTTTGTCTTCAGCTCTACGTAGTCCACGCCCGAGTTGTTGTGTAAATATAATTGCGGATTCTGTAGGTCTTAAGAATAGTATTAAATTGACTTTAGGAATGTCGACACCTTCATTAAATAGGTCAACGATACAGATTATTTCAAGTGGATGACTGTCGTCTTCGAGTTGTTTAATCGTTTCTGAACGCGTTTCATCGTTATCTTTTCCAGTTAGTACCGTTGAATGATATCCTCTTTTTAAAAACTCTGCATTCATATATTCAGCGTGTTCAATATTTTGACAGAAAGCTAAACATTTTCTCGTATCAGTTAAAATGTATTGTTCCATCTTTTTTACTATAAAATCTACTCGACGATTCGTATTTAAGATTTTAACTAAATCATCTTCTTTAATATTATCCTTTTGAGCTAAATCAATTGTCGTATCACTAATTCCGTAATACTGGAATGGTACGAGTAATTCACTCTCTAGTGCATGCTGTAACCTAACATCAACGATAATATTGTATTCCGCAAGTTCATATATATCCCCCCCATCAGTACGATCTGGCGTTGCGGTTAAACCGAGTAAAAAGTTTGGTTTAAAATAGTCGATAATTGCTTTATAAGTTGGTGACGAGCCGTGATGGAATTCGTCAATGATGATTAGATCAAATTCATCTGTATTTATCTTTTCATAATCGTTATATAGCGTTTGAATCGATGCAAAAGTAAATTTCGCAATTTCTCGTTTACTACCTTTGTATATTTTAAAATCTTCTTCTAAATGATTGTTATAAATCTTTTTGAATGTTTCTTTAGCACCATTTAGTAATTCAATTCTATGTGCTATAAATAATACGTTTTTAGGTTCAAGTTCTCTTGCACACATTGCGGAAAGAAATGTCTTACCTGTTCCAGTTGCAGCAATCGCTAGTCCTCGTTTGTAACCTTTATTTACTGACTCTAGCATATTTTTTATAGCTGTCATTTGCATTGAGTTCGGTAAAATCTTCGATGATTTACCTTCTGTTAATACTTTACTGTTAAAAGATGTTTTTAGCGGTTTTAAAACAGTTTTTGTTTCTAGGAAGTGCTTATATTTTTTAATATAAGCATTGGTAACTTCAACTGTATTTTCATGATTCCATAGACGTTCAAAACGTGCTGACATATTATCGTATATTGAGTCGCTTGCACGTTCATACGTACGTATATTCCATTCCTCACCTGTTTTTAATGCAGCAGCTGAAATGTTTGAAGATCCGATAATTACAGATCCATAGTTATTTTCTCTATGGAATATATATCCTTTCGTATGAAAGCTATCTTTAAAATCTTGACTTTCATAAACTTTTAACTCAATATTTGGATACTCTTTTAATACTTCTAGTGCTTTAGATTCAGTTACGTTCATATAAGTCGTCGTAATAATACGACCTTTTATATTATATTTATGTAATAAATCTAGCGTATTTATAAGTAAGTTAAGGCCTGAGCCTCTAATAAAGCTCACGATAATATCGAAACTAGAACATGTTAATAATTCATTCTTTAAGTGATTCAGTAAAAACTCTCCTGTAGAATGATCATTTACAATTAGTTTACTTTCCATTAACTGAAATTCATCTGTTAACTCATGTTTATACTCATCTAAATTTTGATTACCATATAAAGATAATGCTAACGGAAATGAGTTTAAATCACCTGATACTCTTTCATTCATGTAAAGTACTAAATCTCTAATCGAATAGTTCGGATTATTTTTAAATTGAATGATTTCATCTTGTGTTTTCGCTTCATGCTTATTATGGAAATACTGAAGAGAAGCTTTATCACTCAATAGTTTCTTGTTTAATAAAAACTTCGATGTCGTTTTATATTCACTCATCGATTCATAGATAATTGAATCGAGATCAGAACGCTCGTATGACATAATATCACCACTCTCTATTAGTTCTATTACACCATTAAGTAATTCTTTTCTCAACATAAAAAAAGCCGCATGCATACGCACACGACTATTTCTTAAGTCTTTTCGCTTGTTCTTCCTTCACCGCTTCAAGCACTTCTCTATTCTCTAACAACTCGAGTCCTGTATTCGCGAGTGCTAATACCGCTTCTTCCATCGCTTTAAATCCGTCTTCAGTAATCGTTTGTTCTCTGAATTCTGGCGTATGTGCTTTTACGCCTGGGCAGTTCATGCCGACATATGGATGGAGTGCTGGGATTCGGTGTGAAACGTCTCCGATGTCTGCACTTCCTGTTGATTTTTCTTTTTTATTGATTGGTCGATCTGTAAATTTCTTATGATGTTTTGTAAAAAGCTCTGACAGTGTGTCGTTTGGTATTAAGTTGTTGTAGCTTAATTCGTAGTTTGATATAACGACTTCTGTACCAGTCATTAATGCAGCACCTTTTGCAACGTTTCTAATTTTTTCTACGACTTCATCTAAATAGTCTCTTTCGTTTGCACGAATATAAAACTGAGCGGTTGCGTGTTCTGGGACGATATTTGCTGCTTGTCCGCCGTTATTGATAATGCCGTGGATTCTTACGTCGTCTTTTAAATGTTCTCTTAGCGGATTGATACCGTTAAATAGTTGAAGGACACCGTCTAATGCGTTAATGCCTTCTTCAGGATTGCCTGCTGCGTGTGCTGCTTTTCCGTAGAAGTCAAATTGTAGCGCGTCCATTGCGAGCATGTCTCCACTTTCTGATGAGACGTCTGACGGATGTACCATTAGTGCGACGTCCATATCGTCAAATATACCTTCTTCTGCCATCGGTACTTTTGCACCGTTCGTTTCTTCTGCTGGTGTTCCGACGACAACGACTTTTCCTCCTGTTTCATCTACATGTTTACTTAATAGAATACCTGCACCGATACTCATATTACCAATTAAGTTATGTCCACACGCATGTCCTAGTCCTTTTAATGCGTCATATTCTGCTAAATAACAAATCGTAGGTCCTTCTTTTTTACTGTCATATGTTCCAATAAAAGCCGTCGGACGATTGACGATATTCGTTTCTATTTCAAAATCGTGCTTTTTTAACTCTTCAGTTAATAATCGCATCGCACGATATTCCTCATCCCCAAGTTCAGGATTTCTATACATATCAATCGCATTATGTTCTAAATCTTTTTTATCGTTTCGTAATCTTTTAACCCAATCATGCTATAACTCCTTTACACAATCCATCAGTGTAAAATAACTATTCGCTAAGTACAACTTGCGCAATCAGTTGATCGATTTCACGGATGTTAATTTTCTTATCTAGTTTTATTTTAATTTTACCTACACGCGTCCATAACTCGAGTTCCGCATTTAAATCCATTAGTTTTCCTGCGTTTTCTGTAGACCACATGAATATTGAATTATATGGTAATGAATATACCTCTACTTTTTTACCAGTAATTCCTTGAGAATCTCTAAAAATAATTCTTTTTGATGTAAATGTAACACTATCTCTAAATGTTTTATATGCCACGATAAACTTTTCATTCGGTAGCATAATTTCTTGAACTTCTTTCGCTAAATCACATTTTTGAAACAGTGTAAACTCTGGGATTTGTAAATTTTTCCTCTTTTCATAATTTAATTGTTTTATCGTATTAATAGCTAATCATATTAAAACACAAATAAATGTGCAATTGTTACAAATATAACTGCGAGTACGTAATGGATAATAATAATCGGAAATACGAACTTTGCCCATTTTGTCCACTCGACTTTAGCGATAGCAAGACTTGCCATTAACACACCACTTGTCGGTGTGATTGCGTTTGAAATACCGTCACCAAGCTGGAATGCGAGTACTGCAGTTTGTCTTGAGACATCTGTAAGATCTGCAAGAGTTGACATAATTGGCATCGATAGTGCGGCTTGACCGCTTCCTGATGGTACTAAAAAGTTAAGTCCACTCTGAGTGATTAACATAGCTAAAGCAGATACTACTGATGGTAAATGGTTAATAGAGTTGGCAAGTACATTCAGAATCGTATCTATAGTCATGCTCTCTTCTAAAATAACTAATACCCCATATGCAAATCCTACTACTAATGCACCTTGAACAAGTTCTTTACATCCTGATATAAATCCGTCAGCGATTTCATTAACAGTCAGTCTACCAACTAGCCCCATCAGAATACCTGACATTAAGAACATCGTAGCAATTTCCATAATATACCACCCATAGAAACTAACCCCTACGGCAATAGTACAAATTGTTGCGATAAACATAGTTAAAATAATTTTTTGATTTATCGTAAACTTTTCACTGTTAAAATTCGTATCAGCCTCAAAATCTTCTAAGTCCAATTCTTCTTCAGGAATTAAACCAGCTTCTCGGTCTTTTTTAACTTTTTTAGCTTTCATCATTACCCAAGCGATAGTGATACCTACCATGACAACCCACATAATCAATCTAAATCCTAAACCGGAAAATAATGGGATTTGTGCTATACCTTGAGCAATCCCAACTGTAAATGGGTTAAAGAAAGCTGCTGTAAATCCAGAAACAGATCCTAATATAACTACTGCTGCTGCGATCATAGAGCTATATCCAATTCTAATTACTAACGGAATGAGTATTAGCATGAATGGAATACGCTCTTCTGCCATTCCAAAAGTTGCGCCACCAATCGCAAATAATAGCATTAAGATTGGAATGAGTAAGTGCTGCCTATTTTCCATATTCTTAACGAGAGCATTTAACCCTCTTTCAATGGCTTGAGTTTGGTTTAAAATACCGAAAGCCCCTCCGATAATAAATATGAAAAATATAATAGGAGCGGCGTTCTCCATTCCCTTATATACTGCTTCAAACATATTAAAGAAATTAATACTTTCAGCTTCAACGGGTTGATATGTACCTTCAACTACTAAAGTACGGTTTATGCCATTAATTTCTTTCTCTTCACGTTCAAATGATCCTGCTGGTATAAAATAGCTAACTATTGTCGTAAAAATAATTAACATAAATAACAACGCGAATACGTTTGGGAATTCCCATTTTTTCTTTTTTATACTTTCATTATCCATAACCTTCACCTCTTAAGCTCTTTATATTTGTTAATTATACATGTCTTTTCATAAAAAACCATAATGACTGATAATAAAAAATCCGCACATCTAAGATGCGCGGATTATATATAGTTTATTGATATAATTCGTTTAAAGATTTTACGTACTCATCTGCTGCGAGTAAAGCATTCGCCACGTCTTCTTTTGTATACTTTACACGCATCTCGTGAATCGTTTCGCCTTCTGCTGTTGCTTGTTCTCCGACTTTTAATAAGTCTTCATATGACGCATCGCCTAAGTGTAATTCTTCGAGTGTCGTTGGTAATCCAAGTGTTTGATAGAGTGACACATAGTTGTCGATTTCATCGATATCTCTATTTTCTAAAATAAGTTGTGTTAACGTACCGTATGCAACTTTTTCACCGTGAGTAAGTTCGTGAATTTTACCATCTAGTGCTGTGAAGCCGTTATGGATTGCGTGCGCTGCTGCAAGTCCACCACTTTCAAATCCTAAACCACTTAATAGTGTGTTTGCTTCTACGACGTCTTCTAGTGATTCTGTTACAACTTTCGCACGGTTTGCTGCGATCGCAAGTTCTGATTTTTCAAATAGTGTGTCGACACATTTTTCTGCGATTGCTTCTGCTGCAAGTGACGTTACTCCGCCTGCCATCGTGTTACCTTTTGCTTCGATGACTGCACGTGCTTCAACGTATGTTGCGAGTGCATCTGCAATTCCTGAAGCAAGTAAACGCTCTGGAGCGTTTGCTACGACTGCTGTATCGACTAATACTAAATCTGGGTTTTTATCATAGAAAATGTATTTTTCAAATGTGCCTTCGTCTGAGTAAATGACTGATAACGCTGATGTTGGTGCGTCTGTAGACGCGATTGTTGGTAATACCGCAACACTTACTGCCGCTTCATCTGCAACTGCTTTACCTGTGTCGATTGTTTTACCACCACCAAGTGCGATGACAAAGTCACATTCTTCTTTCGTCACACGTTCAGAAATACGTTCGATTTCTGACGTCGATGCTTCACCGTTAAATAACTCACGTGTTACATTAAATCCATTTTCAATTAAATAGTCATGAAACTTTTTACCGACAATGTCATATACGACGTCATCACATAATAGTAACGGCGCTTCACCAAGTGCTTCTAAATGCGTCTTACTATTTAGTAAGGCATCTTTTCCTTGAACGTATTTCGCTGGACTAATAAATACTTTTTCCATTCATACAACTTCCTTTCAAATTTTATAAATCATCTTGATGTATATATTAATTTTTAATGTACAGTGTTTTATGAAACATCCTTTTCAATTTCAATCGTGCCGTCTTCGTTAAACACATACTCATCGTCTTTCGTTCTAAAACCGAACTTTTTATAAAAACGAATCGCGTTGATTAACGCGCTACCGACAATTTTATCCGCTTCTTTTACGTACTCATCTTCTAACACGGTCTCCATAATTTTACGACCGAGCCCTTCACCACCGTGATCTGGGTGAACATATACGAGTTTAAGTGTCGATACACCGTCAACCGGTTTTGAAATACCGCCACTTGCTATTAGGTTTCCTTCTTTTTCAATAACGTAAACATGTGTGTCTTTTGCTTCTTTTCTATAATAGTCTTCTTTTTGTTCATCTACCCACTGCTCGATTAACTCATCGGGATAAGTTTCTGTGTTTACTTCTCGCATCGTGATATTTACTAAATGCATTAATGATTCAATATCTTTATCTTCAAGTCGTCTGATTATCATCTGTCGACTCCTTTCTTATTAAACTTATAGACGTATCTCAATGTTTTTAAACCAAAAATTTTAGAAATAAGAGATACAGAATCATATTTTACATCGATTAAAAAAGGTGACGTGAACTTTGAAGCTTTAACTCAATCACCAAAAGAAGTTGAAGCGGTGTTTGGTGACACTATAGTGATACAACCCGTAAAAATCGATGATGTCATCTACCACTTAAAGGGGGAGAAATAAATGTTAAATTATATGATCAGAGATATTAAAATTCAAAAGAATTAGTTATATTTTTTACCTGTACTCATTGTATTTCTACTTTTCATGAAGGAAGATTTTATAATCAACCTAGCCACT
>NZ_KV802738.1:0-785 GCF_001810835.1 Nosocomiicoccus sp. HMSC067E10
AATCAATTGTCCTATAGAGAAACAGCGGAATACTTTGGTATCAAGCATTATCCAACAATCGCTAACTGGAATCGCAAATTACAAGCAGGTGGTCCGGCTGCTCTAGAGGGCAAACAAGGGAGACCAAGAAAGTATATGTCTAAGAAAGAAAATAACCAAAAACAAGTATCGAAGAGTGAACCACTGAATGAAACAGAACGCGAAGAGTTAGAACGTCTAAGAGAAGAACTCAGAATGAAAGAACTGGAAAATATCATTCTAAAAAAGTTAAACGCCTTACCGACAGATCCAACAGACAAAAAACGAAAGTAGCGCTTGAGGTAAGGCAAGAGACAACTTATACGCTGAAGGAAATCCTAACGGTGTTGAAGCTACCAAAGTCTGTATATTACTACTGGATAAAACATATGGATGATCAGGAACAAAAAGATCAATGGCTAGTAGATAAAATTAGAGAGATAGTCTCAAAACATAAAGGTAGATATGGTTACAGAAGAATCAAAGCAATACTCGAAAACAGAGAACAAATTGTGGTGAATCATAAGCGCTTGTTACGTATTATGAAAACCTATAATTTACTGTGTCAAAAATTCAAAAACAAATCGAGAACACGTTACAGTTCATATAAAGGGCAAGTTGGAAAAGTCTCTCCAAATAAGGTAAAGCGTAACTTTAAGCCGAAAACATTTAATCAACTATGGGTGACAGATGTCACAGAGTTTGCGTTACCTATCAAAGGAAAGAAACTATATCTATCAACGATTATGGATTGTTATAACTCTGAA
>NZ_KV802739.1:0-1367 GCF_001810835.1 Nosocomiicoccus sp. HMSC067E10
CCTAGCCACTTAAAATAAAAAAAGCCATGTGAATTTCATGTTATATTGAATGTACCACCAACCAATATAAGGAGAATTCACATGACCCATGTAGATAATAACACAGAATCACGCAAATCTAAACACCTTACATACGGTGAAATGAAGAAAATTGAAGCGTATAAAGCACTTGATTTATCCAATCGAAAGATTGCGTCTTTGCTTGGACGTAGTCCACAAACCATCAATAATGCCATCAATACAGCGTCTGTCACGCAGAAAAGCCAACAGAAACAGAATGGCAAGACGTATACCTACTATAAAAAGGTCTACTCCGCAGAGCTGCATCATGACATTTATCTGCGAAATCGTGCGAACTGTGGCCGCCGTCCCAAATGGGTGGAAACGGAGCGATTCACTGAATGGGCGGATCGAAAAATGCTTGAAGACAAATGGTCTCCAGATACAGTGGTTAATAAAGCCATGGACCTGTTTGATCCGGCGATCATTCCAAGTACTTCAACCCTCTACAATTGGATCGACAGTGGCATCATGCGCACCAAGAATATCGACTTACTCGAAAAGGTTGGACGGAAACCGCGGTCTACCAAAGGTCGAGTGCGACGAAATGTAAAAGTTTTGGGTACCTCAATCGAAGAACGGCCAAAATCCGTAGAGAATCGCCAAGAATTTGGTCATTGGGAAATTGATACCGTCATTGGAAAAATTGATGCCGATGAACCTGTTCTATTGACGCTCGTAGAGCGAAAGACACGCTTTGAGAAAATTTTCAAAATTGCGGGTCAGAGAGCTGATGCGGTAGACCAAACTCTGCAGAGCTTTATACAGTCCTTAAAAGGATTGGACAGTCAGATTTTTAAAACAGTCACTTCGGATAACGGAAGTGAGTTCGCCAACCTATCCCATCTGTCTGAAGAAACCGATGTGTATTTTTGCCATCCTTTTGCTTCTTTTGAACGTGGAACGAGTGAGAATCAACATAAGATTATCCGGCGTTTCTTGCCGAAACATCAGTCTCTTAAAGAAGTAAGCGACCGCCAGGTCCAGCGGATTCAACAATGGATGAACGATTATCCAAGAAGAATTCTGGACTATAAAACACCCCACCAGGCTTTTGTGCAAGAGTTGAAGCAATTGGATTTAGAACTGGCTGCTTAATCTTTTGCTTGACCTGGGGCCCTTATGGGCATGACTTGCCCTGTGTGTTGTTTGAAGTTGAACGCAAACATCCACCACACATCCCGCTTTGCGGATATCTTGCCCATACCCACGTCAAGCAAAAGACTGTAAGAAAGCGTACAATATAACTTTGTGAAATTTACTGAAATAACTATTTTCAAGTGGCTAACTTAAACTTGAAATTTAAG
>NZ_KV802740.1:0-1235 GCF_001810835.1 Nosocomiicoccus sp. HMSC067E10
TTCATTTGGTGTTTCTTCGTTTAATGCGTCTGCGCTAGTTGATTTTTCATTTGGTGTTTCTTCGTTTGATGCGTCTACGCTAGTTGCTTCTTCTGTAGCTGGATCTGAAGCTGTTTCATCTTCCGCTGCTTTTGCATCGTGTCCTAAAAACACTAATGAACCGATTAAAATACTCGCGGTCCCTACCGTAAATTTACGGATTGAGTACTTATTTAATCGATTCGGTAAAAAATCTAATTTTTTCAATAAAATCGACTCCTTAATTAATAGTAATTTAAGTAGTATCTGATGACTAATTAACAAGTTTATCTCTACTGATTATTATCGTAAACATTTATTGAAATTAATTCAACATTAATAGTGTATTTTTAAATTATATCTAAAGTAAAAACATTGTAAACTGTAATACCACTGTATCTTTAGGCATAAAAAAACCACTAATATTAATATTAGTGGTACGTATACTCCCGGCCGGGATCGAACCGGCACTCCGAAGAATCGGATTTTGAGTCCGACGCGTCTGCCTATTCCGCCACGGGAGCTTAATTTAAATAAAAAAAAATAAGACTTAATATAGTCTTAACAAAAAATGGAGCGGAGAGCTGGATTTAAACCAACGACTTACTTCAGGAAGAAGTATGTTATAAACAACTTAACTATCTCCGCATATATAAAATTGAAAAAAGGCGCCTACCGGATTTGAACCGGTGGTAGAGGATTTGCAGTCCTCGGCCTTACCACTTGGCTAAGGCGCCAAACTACTGGGCTGAAAGGATTCGAACCTTTGCATGACGGAGCCAAAATCCGTTGCCTTACCGCTTGGCTACAGCCCAATATGGGGCGACTGATGGGATTCGAACCCACGCATGCCGGAGCCACAATCCAGTGCGTTAACCACTTCGCCACAATCGCCGTCGTACAGGGGTAGTAGGAATCGAACCCACATCAAAGGTTTTGGAGACCTCTATATTACCATTATACGATACCCCTATAAATGGAAGGGGGCAGATTCGAACTGCCGAACCCGAAGGAGCGGATTTACAGTCCGCCGCGTTTAGCCACTTCGCTACCCTTCCAAAATATGCCGGCCAGAGGACTTGAACCCCCAACCTACTGATTACAAGTCAGTTGCTCTACCAGTTGAGCTAGGCCGGCAAAATGGTGGTTCTGGACGGAATCGAACCGCCGACACTCTGATCTTCAGTCAGATGCTCTACCAACTGAGCTACAGAACC
>NZ_KV802741.1:0-82105 GCF_001810835.1 Nosocomiicoccus sp. HMSC067E10
TTTAGTGTCCAACTTTAGGGGTGCACCTCAAAAATGGCTGACTTATTTTTTTCTAGCAATTTCATATTTAAAATAATCGTGTGCAATCGACACATTTGAAGGTAACGTTTTAATAAAGTTCGAAATAAATTCCTCCTCATATCGATTACTAATATGTGTGAATATATAGTGTTTCACACGTAAATCTTTTTGAATACTTAACACGTCATGTATTTCAGAATGATAGTAACTATACGCCTTTTCGTATTCATGATCTAAAAATGTCGCTTCATGAACAACGCAGTCCGCGTCTTTTAGTAAATCGAAATATACTTCACTTTGAAGCGGTCGTGTATCTCCATGAATACATACTTTTCTCCCTTTTATTACAGGCCCTAAAAAGTCGTTCGTATCATAAATAACACCATCATGTACAAACGTATCACTATCTTTTATTTCACTATAAATTGGGCCAGGACGTATACCAATTTCTTTTAACTTTAGAACGTTTAACGCACCTTTTTGATCATTTTCTTTAAATACATATAAAAAACTTTCTATATTATGATCAAGTGTTTTTACCTCTATAGTAACATCTTTAATCGAGATAAAAGATCCATCTTCAATTTCCACTATTTCAACTGGATAATTCAATATTGTCTCACTTACTTGAAACGTCGTTGTTAACCATTCAGAAAGTCCTTTTGGTCCGTAAATTTTTAGTGGTTTACCTTCTCCACCTTGATGCGCACGGCTCGATAAAAAACCTGGTAAACCGTAAATGTGGTCACCATGTAAATGCGTAATAAATATATGGTTAATTTTAGATGGTTTAATAGACGTATTTAGTAAACGATGTTGAAATGCTTCTCCAACATCAATTAAAAAATATTCGTTGAGCTCATCAACCATATCTAAAATTATCGCTTGAGTATGTCGTTTTTTTGAAGGTAAGCCTGCCGCAGAACCTAATATATTAATATACATAGTAACCTCCATATAAAAGTAATCTAATTATATCATAGTCATCTTGTCTTTTAGACCCCTTCATGGAATAATATATAAAGGAAAGTAAGGTGACATTATGGACTCTATTCAATTTATAGAACAGTTTATTGTATTCATAGAAGATCATTTACGTGAAGACATAGATTTCGATGAAGTGTTAATGGAAATGGATGTTGAATCGAAAAGTTTTTTAACGCTATTTACTGCTCTCGTTGGGATGTCTCCAGCAGACTATCAAAAACGCCGTCAATTAACTGAAATTGCTTTAGAAGTTTATGATGGTCATCGACGTTTAACAGATATTATAAAATACTATAACCATAAAGATTTAGCGCAGTTTAAAGATGATTATCAAAAATTCTTTGGTATAAGCGTGTATGATACTGATAAATTTATCGAAGAAATGCCTCTACAATACCGTATTTCATTTGAAATAAACCCTACGACAAAACGTGAACCTTTTTCTGAAACACGTTCACTTGATGGGTATCGATTAATTGGTGTCGAAGAATTTTTCAATATGAATAGTTATAATGAGAAAAAGAAAACTCGATACTTAAACTACTTACTAAATAGCGGTATTATTAGCGAAATATTAAAGCATAATAACGGACCAATTAAAGGGTTATTCGTAATGGAACGATATAGTTACGGAGAAATTCAAGTATTCGTCGGCACAGCATCAGATATGAATACACCTTTTACAACGACGTATACACCTAGTGGTTTATATCAAATTTTTGAGTCGGACGGTCAATTAGACGTCGAAACAAAAAAACTTTACGAGTATATATTTAGAAGATGGCTCGTAAAAGAGCACGTTGAGCTAGACTTAACATTTTCAATAGAATTAATAAAAGGACTTACACACTCGATTGACGATTCAGTCATTGTACAAGTATGGCAGTCCATAATTGATTAAAAAAGGCGACATATGTCGCCTTTTATTATTTAGTTGCTTGTAACTCAACCATTTTAATAATAAGTTCTGTGATTTTATATAATTCTTCGAGTGGCATTCTTTCTGATGTCGTATGAATCTCTTCATATCCTAAGCCTAAAATGACTGTGTCGATTCCTTGGCCTGCAAAGATGTTACCGTCACTGCCTCCACCTAAAGAAATAATATTGGGTTCACGACCAATTTTTACGGAAGCATCGCTTGCGAGTTTTACAGCTTCTGATTCTTCCTCTGAATGCAGTGCTGGATACATTAAGTCAATGTCAACATCGACTTCTCCACCGAGTTTATGCGCTGCTTTTTTAAATTCAGATTCAATATGTGCTGTTTGTTTTGCAAGACGATCCTCTTCTAAACTTCTTGCTTCAAGTAACACATATGCATAGTCTGATACGATGTTCGTCGCTTCCCCACCTTTAATAATACCAACGTTTGATGTCGTCATTTCATCGACGCGACCAAGTGTCATATTACTTATCGCTAGCGCTGCGATATTAATTGCAGATACACCGACTTCTGGTTCGATTCCCGCGTGAGCTTTTTTACCATGAATGTGTGCTTCAATTTTATTTTGTGCAGGTGCACGGTTTACAATTGTACCCACTTGACCTGTACCGTCTACTGCGTATCCTATTTTACTTTTAACAACTGAAGTGTCAAAAGCTTTTGCACCGACAAGACCTGTTTCTTCACCAACTGTTACGATAACTTCAATATCACCATGTGGGATATTATTTTCTTTAATTGATCGAATTGCTTCAATTACTGCAGCGATCCCTGCTTTATCATCCGAACCGAGAATTGTCGTTCCATCAGAATACATATATCCATCGCGAACTTCGGGTTTAACTCCGTTACCTGGCTTAACAGTGTCCATATGAACCATAAAACAAATCGGCTCTATTTCTTTATTTCCTTCTAGTGTAAAGAATAAGTTCCCTGCACCGTAACCTGTTTCAGATTGTGTATCATCTTCAAAACCTTTTAATTCAAGTTGATCGAACTCTTTAAATAAACGATTAGCTATCTCTCTTTCATCACCAGATTCTGAATCGATCATTACGAGTTCTTTTAATAGTTCTACTACTCTTTCTTTGTTCATTAATTACACTCCTAGTTGAAAATTATTACTTGAACAAGTAATATAAAATTATATAATTTGAGAAAATGAGGGTTCACAATATGCCGAAAAAAGCACAAAACATTATCATTTGGGCAATGATTATCTTAATCGTTGTTTCAGGTTTATTAATGGGATTAAGCTATCTCACAGCACTATAAGAAAAAGTGGTCCATCAATGGACCACTTTTTTAAATGTCATCGCCGTGTTCCATAAACCATGCTTGCAGATCTGTAATGACACTCATGACATCGTGACCTTCAATTTCATGTCTCTCTATCATATCTACCACTTTTCCGTCTTTGAAAAACGCAAAACTTGGAGATGACGGTAAAAAGTCTGGTGTACGTTCACGAACTGCTTCAGTTGCATCTTTTTCTTGTCCGGCAAAAACTGTATATAAATGTGTTGGTTTTTTGTCGAAGTTTAGTGAGTGAATCGCTGCTGGACGTGCGATACCACCTGCACATCCACATACTGAGTTAATCATCACAAGTGCAGTACCTTCTTTGTCTAACGCTTCATTAACTTCTTTTGGCGTTAAAAGTTGTTCGTACCCAACATCTGTGAGTTCTTTTCTCGCATTTTCCACTAAATCTTCCATATATATTTTAAAATCTAAATCCATAGATAGCACCTCTTTACTGTAATAATTAAAGTGTAATGTTAAATATTTTATTTGTAAAGATTAAAGCGTTGTTTCACTATCAATAGACTCAATATTTTTCTTAACATCTTGTAAAAATTTACCTGCATCTACACCGTTCAGTACTCTATGATCGATAGATAAACAAAGGTTTACCATATATCTTGCTGCGAGCATTTCATCGATAAAAACAGGTTTTTTAACGATAGATTCAACTTGTAATATAGCAGCTTGTGGGTGGTTAATGACGCCTTGTGACTGAATAGAACCAAATGCGCCTGTGTTATTAATTGTAAATGTCCCACCGTGCATATCTTCCGAAGTTAGCGCATGTGTTCTACCTTTTTCAGCAAGTTGTGCAAGTTTTTTTGCGATTCCTCGAATCGACAACATATCTGCATTATGAATGACCGGAACGTATAAGTCGTCATCAGCGGATACTGCGATATTTAAATTGATTGAATCGTGGATTTGAATAGAATCCCCTTGCCAACTGCTATTGAGTATTTTATTTGTATTTAGGGCTTTTGCTACTGCTTCTATAAAGAATGCAAAATAAGTTAATTTAATACCTTCAGATTTAAATGCATTTTTATATTTATTTCTTAAATGAACGAGCTCTGTTGCATCTACTTCTATCATCATCCAAGCATGTGGAATTTCAGTTTTAGATTTCACCATATTATTTGCGATTGCTTTTTTAACACCGGTTAATTCTAGTCTAGAAGTGTCACTAGTAGTTTTAATACCGATCGATGATTTATCTGTTTTTGGTGCTTCATTTTTCACAGGATTATCGATATACGATAAAATATCCTTTTTTGTAACACGTCCAAATTGTCCTGTACCTTCAACATCATCTAGATTAACGTTATGTTCTGATGCTAATCTCATCACGACAGGTGATATTCTTTTAATCTCTTTTTGTGTGTCTGTACTATTATTATCTTTTTTATTAGTTTGTGGTTGAGATTTTTGTTCTGGTTCTTTTTCATGAACTTTGTTAGATACCTTAATTTCACAAATTGGTGTTCCGACTTCTATTGTTTCACCAACATCTACGAGTATTTTTTCTATCACTCCTTCAAAACTAGAAGGGACTTCAGCTGTTACTTTATCGGTTAAAATTTCACATAACGGATCATATTCATTTACTTTACTACCAGGCTCAACAAGCCACGCTTCTACTGTTCCTTCATGCACACTTTCTCCGAGTTTTGGCATTTTAATGACTTCTATCAATCGTTTCACCTCTTTTAATGTTCTGCAAGTTCTTTCATCTTTTCATAGATTTTATCTGGATTCACCATAAAATAGTCTTCCATTGGTGGTGCATATGGCATCGCTGGTACGTTAGGTGCGGCAAGCCTCATAACTGGTGCGTCTAAATCGTAAAATGCATGTTCAGATATAATCGCAGATACCTCACTCATTACACTACCTTCTAAATTATCTTCAGTGACGAGTAATACTTTACTTGTGTCTTTAACAGATTCTATAATCGTCTCTTGATCGAGCGGGTAAATTGTTCTTAAATCAACAACTTTAGCACTGTATCCATCATTCTCTAATCGTTCAGCCGCTTCAATGGCCATATGAACACATAACCCGTAAGTTATTACCGTGATATCTTTACCTTCACGTTTAATATCTGCCTTACCAATAGGTACAACATGTTCACCTGTCGGTACGTCTTCTTTAAGTAAACGATATGCTTTTTTATGCTCGAAAAATAAAACAGGATCGTTATCGCGTATTGCGGAAATAAGTAATCCTTTTGCATCACTTGGTGTAGAAGGTATAACAACTTTTAAACCAGGTGTTGAACTAAATACACTTTCAATCGATTGTGAATGATAAAGTGCCCCGTGTATCCCTCCACCAAATGGTGCACGAATTACAATTGGACAATGCCATCCATTATTAGAGCGATATCTAATTTTAGCTGCTTCACTCATAATCTGGTTTGTCGCAGGTAATATATACTCTGCAAACTGTATTTCAGCAACTGGTCTTTTACCAGCGAGTGACGCGCCAATTGCTGTACCGACAATTAATGATTCTGCGAGTGGCGTGTCGAGCACTCGCATTTTTCCGTACTTCTCTTGGAGTCCAGCCGTTACTTTAAACACGCCACCTTTTTGACCGACATCTTCTCCTAGAACGAATACATTCTCATCTTTTCCCATCTCATAGTCTAATCCGTCATGGATTGCTTCTAACAATGTCATCGTTTTTGTCATTATAATTCCTCCTCATACACGTGTTTTAACGCATAAGAAGGTTCTGCATATGGTGCATGTTCTGCTTCTTTTGTCGCGTCGTTAATAATATTTTTAACTTCTTCATCGATTGCTTCGAACCACTCTTCTTCTATCGTTGTATTTTTTAATATATAATCTTTAAACGTGATTAAGCAGTCCGTGTCTTTTAATGTTTGTACATGTGCTTTATCTCTATAAGAATCATCGTCATCTGAAGAGTGTGCCCCAATTCTCGAAACTAGCGCATCGATTATCGTAGGACCTTCCCCGTTGATAGCACGTGTTCGAGCAGCTTTTACAGATTGAAATACTTCAAGTGGATCATTGCCGTTAATTTGTTCTCCGTGTATTCCATATGCATGTTTTCGCTCTGATAAGTCATCAATATTGTATTGAAGTGATTTTGGGACACTAATCGCGTAACCATTATTTTCAATAAAGCATATATACGGTAATTGATGAACACTCGCAAAGTTTAGCGCTTCATGAAAATCGCCTTGAGACGTAGAACCTTCACCGAGTGAAGTAAATGATACAGCTTCTTTACCATCCATTTTTAATGCATACGCAATACCTGCTGCGTGAAGTACTTGAGTTGTTACAGTTGATCCTTGAGTCACAATATTTAACTCGTAATCGCTAAAGTGACCGGGCATTTGTCTACCTCCACTTGACGTATCATCTCGCTTCGCAAATGCTGCAAGCATACTTTCTAAGGGTGTTGTACCAAGTGTTGTTACCATTCCTAAATCTCTATAATATGGGTTTAAATAGTCAACTTTTTTCTTTAAAGCATAAGCTGCACCGACTTGTGCCGCTTCTTTACCTTGACACGATACGACAAATGGAATTTTTCCCGCACGGTTTAATAACATCATACGTTCATCAATTTTTCGTGTCGTTAACATTAAACGATACATTTCTTTTAAGTCGTCTTCTGTTAAATCTAATGTTTTATAATCTATCATTCGAATCTCTCCTTAAAAATGAATCCCTCTTTCGTCAATAAGTAATGCAGATTCCATAATTCCTTCACTTATTGACGGATGCGCATGTACTGAATTATATAGTTCTTCTACCGAACTATTTAAAAACGATGCAAGCGATAATTCGTTAATAATTTCAGTCGCATTTGGTCCAACAATCGATGCGCCTAATAACATATTATCTTTATCAGTAATTAACTTAACAAAACCTTCTCCGCCATTTTCAATAATCGCCTTACCAACTGCTTGAAGTGGTAATACGCTCACATTATATTCGATCCCTTTTTGTTTTAACTGTTCTTCTGTAGGACCGACTACCCCAACTTCTAAATTCGTATATATACATCTCGGTACAGTGTCATAATTTAGTGTGATTGGATTTAAACCTTTAATATGCTCAACCGCTATTATGCCTTCTTTTGAAGCAACATGTGCGAGTTGATATGTATTTAATACATCTCCAATCGCATATATATGGCTGTCTGCTGTTTGGTAAAATTCATTCGTTTCAATATAAGTAGTGAATTTTGCTTTCGTGTTGTTTAAGCCAATATCATCGATATTGGCTTTACGCCCAATCGCAACAATTACTTGCTCGAAATTCAATGTTTCGTCGTTATACTTTATAGAAACACCGTTATCAACTGTAACGGTCTGATTACTAATTTTAAGATCAGTTGTAATTTTTACATTACTCTGTTCTAAATGCTTTTTAAGCGTACGAATAACGTCTTTATCTTCATTAGGAATTATATTTTGACTACCTTCAATTATCGTCACGTCGACATTTAAATTAGATAATATAGATGCAAGTTCTAATCCAATGACTCCACCGCCGATAATACCTACAGATTTAGGTAATTTTTTTTGAGATAAAAATTCTTTACTCGACAATACAAATTCCCCATCAAATGGTAAAAAGTCAAGTTCGATCGGTTTAGACCCAGTCGCTATAATGACATAATCATTTTTAATAATAATAGAATCGTTTTCAGTTTCTACAGCGATTGTGCCTGCCATCGGTGAGAAAATTGACGGCCCTAATATCCTCCCATGACCATAGTAAACGTCAATTTGATGTTTTTTCATGAGTGATGACACACCGTTATATAACGTGTCTACAGTTTTATTTTTTTTATCAATTATTTTTTCATAATTAAAATTCAATACTTCAGAAATTCCGAATTCAGATAACTGATTGGCAGTTTTTATTAAATTTGAAGTGTTCAGCAAACTTTTCGTTGGTATACAACCGTTATGTAAGCACGTGCCACCGAGTTTATCTTTTTCAATGAGTGCGACAGTAAAGCCGAGTTGTCTTGCACGTATCGCAGCTACATAGCCGCCTGTACCTCCACCGATTATCGCGATGTCATATGACTTTTCCATAAAACCCTCCATAAGTTACTGGTCAGACCAGTGAAAGTTGTAAAAAAATATACTACTTGCTCGCATTTTCTATATAGACTAGAATAAATACGATGAAACAAATGTATTATCTCCTATTATACATTAACAAACGATGATTTCATTAACAGACTATATAATTATGTTGAGTAAGGTGTTTGATTACATGAAAAAAATAATTGCACTATTAATATTAGTGATTCCTGTCTTTATTGCAGGATATGGCGTAAAATTAATTCGCGACAGTATATTCGGTATCACAATTGATCCATTTAGTTCTCTTGTCCTTCAATTTATTGTAGGGTTAGTACTCTTAGTGTTCGGAGTTTGGTTCGTTGCAGGATACGTCCTTCATAGAGAGCGAAAAAATAAACGAGTTCAAGAGCGATTTAAAGCAAAAGACGAGTAAACAAATTACTGTTTACTCGTCTTTATTAATTCTTTCGCGTTTTTAATTGCTGCATCATTAATCGTAGACCCACTTAACATACGTGCAATCTCTTCAATATGTTCATTTTCATCTAAATATTCAGCTTTCGAAACAGTACGATCATTAACAACTGTTTTATACACGTGTAAATGATGGTCTGCCACCGCTGCTGCTTGAGGTAAATGAGATATCGCAAATACTTGTCTCGTCTTTGCGAGTAGTTTCATTTTTTCTGCCATTTTAGTCGCTACTTTACCACTGACTCCTGAATCGATTTCATCTAAAATTACGAGGGCTTGATTTTCAAACATTGAAAAGATCGATCTGAGCCCTAAATTAATACGTGAAACTTCTCCCCCTGAAGCCACTTTGTTTAATGGTTTCAACGGTTCACCTTTATTTGTCGTAATAAAAAATTCAACGTTAGAAAATCCGAGTGTGTTAAATTGAGTTTCCTTTACATCGATTTTAAACTGAACATCTTTCATATCGAGGTCTTCTAGTTCTTTCACAATCGCAGATTCTAAAAAGTCTTTACGGTCAAGACGAATGTCATGTAGCTTTTTAGCATATACATTTAATTGTTTAAACACTTTTTCTTTTTCATTGATTAATTCTTCATATGATTGACTAAAGTTTTTTAAATCATTAATATCCGTCTCTAGTTTACGCTCTAAACGTAATAAACCTTCAAATGTCTCATTAAATTTACGTTTTAACTGATTAATACTATTTAAACGGTCTTGGATTTCGTTTAAACGCGCTTCATCGTATTCAAGCGTACTCAAATCATTCGTAACTTGACTATTTAGCTCAGTTAATAAATGATAACTCTCTTCGAGTTTTTCAGTATATATAGAATACTTTTCATCAAATGGTGTAATCCCCTCAAGTTGATGCACGACGTCATATAAAAGAGACTGAACACTAATTTCACCGTCTAAAATCGATTTAATTTGTTCGAACTTCTCATTGACGTTTTCAAAATTCATTAAGTATTCGAGTTCTTTTTCTAAATCATCTTCTTCAGTTTCTGTCGTGAAATTCATTAATTGAAGTTCATTATATTGGTGTTCTAATAGTTCTAGTTGTTCTAATCGATTGCGATCTTTATATTCGAGTTCTGCGATACGTTTTTGTATAGAGTCATATTGATAAAATAACTGCTGATACTGTTTAAAATCTTCTTCATCATAGAGTTCAATATATCGATCGAGATAATCGATTTGACGGCTTGTTTCTAATAATTCATCGTTTTTGTGTTGCGTATGAATAGTAAATACTTCTTGCATAATTTTTTGAAGTTGGCCAAGAGTAATCATTTGGTTATTGATTTTGACGATACTTTTTTTGTTGTGCATTATCTCTCTTTTAACGATAAAAACTTCATCAACTGGGATGTTATATTGTTCAAGTAAAGCGTTTAGTGTAGCGGTATTTGGAAAATCAAACACCCCTTCTAATACGAGCCCACTCGTATCATAACGAATATCATCCATTGAAGCACGCTTACCCGCTAAGTATGACAACGCATCAATTAACATCGACTTACCAGCTCCGGATTCACCAGAAATAATCGTTAAATGGTTGTAAAAATCAAGCTCTACATTTTCTAGTACAGCAAAGTTATTAATATTTAGACGGAGTAAAATAATGCTCAGCTCCTTAAATCAGATTAAAAATTTTCTCTTTAACACTATCTCTTGCTTCTTCCCCTCTACAGATTATGAGACACGTATCATCTCCACATATAGTACCGATAACTTCTTCCCATTCGAGTTGATCAATAATCGCTCCGATTGACTGTGCGTTACCAGGTAACGTTTTTAATACTATTAAACTGTCTTGATAATCTAGCTTTACAAAGCTATCCATTAAATAGCGGCCGAGTTTTTCAAGAGTATGATAACGTCTATCTTCAGGCATGCTGTAAATATACGTACCATCCGCTTTTGGAACTTTAAATAATTGTAATTCTTTAATATCACGTGACACCGTTGCTTGAGTTACATCGAAATTATTTTCGCGTAATTTTTGGACAAGTTCTTCTTGTGTTTCAATGTCGTTACTCGTAATAATTTCTCTAATTTTAATTTGCCTTACAACCTTACTAGACATAATAGTCACCTCAATGTATATCATTAATATTTATTCAATAATATCATGTTTTCGTGTAGTATAACAAACTAAAAGAAAAGAAAAACTATCCGAAAACGGATAGTTTAAAATAATTGGTCGATTTTTTGTTGTTCGATCACTGAATTTTCCCCATCATTTTTTATGTGAAGTAAAAATTCTTCGTTACCTTTTGTACCAGTAATTGGTGAACGAATAATATCATACGTTGATAATCCAAGAGAAGTACATACTTCAACAACGCGCTCTATTACGTTTCTCTTCGTCACGTCGCTTTGAATAATCAGTGTATCCTCTTTTTCTTCTAAATAGCTTTCAAATTGTGGTTTAATTAATGCAATGACTGTGTATTCGTGATTGAAAAGTTCAGTGATGTGTCTAATAATCGGGACGATAGAAGTAAAACTCACATCAATCGTCATGACGTTTGGTAAATTTTTAAAATCATCAATTGCCGTATGCTTAAAATTCGTTTGCTCCATCACTGTGACACGTGAATCTGTTCTAAGTTTATAGTCGAGTTGGTTTGTACCGACATCAACTGCGTAAACAGACTCTGCACCATGCTGTAAACTACAATCTGTGAAACCACCTGTTGAACTTCCAATATCAAGAACGATACAATTTTCTAAGTTTAAATTAAATTCATTAATCGCAGCTTTTAATTTGATACCGCCTCTTGAAACGTAAGTTTTCACTTTTTTAAAGCGAATATCAACCTTCTTCGTATCAATAATATCAGATGGTTTATACACTGGTTCATTATTATTTAACACTTTTCCTGCCATAATTAGACGTCTGACGTCTTCTATTGTGCCAAGACTAAAATGTTCAAATATATATTGATCTGCACGGATCTTAGCCATTATGTTTTACCATTTTTTGAATTGTATTTACAATATTATCTGAAGTAATTCCTGCTTCTATAAGTAACTGTTCAACGTCACCTTGTTCAATATATACATCAGGAATAGCGATTGTTTTAACATCATTTGTAAAGTCATGTTGCGACATAAACCCTTGAATAAATTGGCCAAGACCACCTGCTTCAATGACTTCTTCGACAATTAACATCGGTACATTCTCTTTACCATATTCATGTAACATTTCTTCATCTACCGGCTTTATAAATCGCGCATTGACGATTTCAACATTAATATTCGTTTCAGATAGCATGTCTTTTGCCTCTTCAGCAATATCTAACGTTGGACCGTAACTGATGATTACAACGTCCTTCTTATCTTCTTTATGGACGACTTCCCATTTGCCTTTTTCAATTGGCTGACGTTCAGTGACTTCAATACCTTTAACATTTCCTCTAGGATAACGTAATGCAATTGGACCATCGTATTCGACAGCGTAGTCAATCATTAACTTCGCTTCAACTTCGTCTCGAGGCATCATAATCGTCATGTTAGGAAGTGGTAGTAAGAAACTCACATCAAAAATACCGTGATGTGTTTCACCATCAGCACCGACTAATCCACTACGATCAATTCCAAAAAATACATTTAAGTTTGGACGATCTACGTCATGTAACACTTGGTCATATCCACGTTGTAAAAATGTCGAATAAATAGCAAGATATGGTTTCATACCTGAAGCTGCGAGTCCAGCAGACATCGTGACGGCATGTTGTTCCGCGATTCCAACATCAAAAAATCTTTCTGGTAGCTCGTTTTGGAACTTAGTTAATTTCGAACCTACCGGCATTGCTGGTGTTAACGCGACGATACGTTCATCTTCTAATGCATGGTCAAAAACTGAATTCGATACGAATTCACTCCACGACTGTGTACCACTGCCACCAATTGTTTCACCAGTTTCAATTTTATAAGGTCCGAGTCCATGCCAAGTACCTACCTCATCATTTTCAGCGTGGTAATACCCTTTACCTTTTTTTGTGATGACATGAATAATTGCTGGTCCGTCATAATTTTTTGTTGATTCTAAAGCTTTAGTAATGTCTTTAAAATTGTGTCCATCTACTGGACCGATATATTTAATACCGAGTTCTTCGAAAAATACACCGTCTACGACTAAATATTTTAAACTGTCTTTAACTTTATCAGCTAAATCTCTTAAAGACGGTCCAAATGACGGAATTCTTTCGAGTAATTCTTCAGCATCATATTTAAATTTGTTATAGCTTGAATTCGTTCGAATACGTCCAAACATATTGTGTATTGCACCGACGTTTGGTGCGATACTCATTTCATTATCATTTAAAATAATCGTCATTTTCGTTTTTTCAGATCCGATATGGTTTAACGCCTCTAGGGCCATTCCACCTGTTAATGCACCGTCACCGATAATCGGAACGACATCATATTTCTCATTTCTGATATCTCGTGCTTTCGCCATACCTAATGCAGCTGAAAGCGAAGTAGATGAATGGCCTGCTTCCCATACATCATGCTCTGATTCCGACATTTTAGGAAATCCGGACAGACCTTTATATTGACGTAGCGTTTTAAAATCTGTCGTTCTTCCAGTTAATATTTTATGGATATACGCTTGATGACCAACGTCAAATAAAAGTTTGTCTTCTGGTGAATTATAAAAACGATGTAATGATAAAGTGAGCTCGACGACACCTAAGTTAGCACCGATATGCCCACCTGTTACTGCACATGATTCTATTAAAAAGTCTCGAATTTGTTGTGCTAATTGTTCAAGCTCTTCATCACTTTTATCTTTTAAAAATGATGGATTTTCTATTTCTTCAAGTTTCATATAGCACCCACCTATCTTTTTCTAATTATATCATTTAAAAAAGATTATAAAAATAGAAATGATATCCATATGTATGAATATCATTTCGTACGATTTACAACAATGGTAATGATATCTTCTAAATGAATAATATCAATTTCATCTTTTAATCGATATAATAATTCAGTCGTCTCTTTCTCTTTTTTCTTTAGAAGATCTGTCGCACCTTCAATACCGAATAAAGAGACATATGTCGTCGTATTGTTTTTTTCGTCTGTGCCGACTTCTTTACCGATTTCTTCTTTAGTACCTTGTACATCTAAAAGATCGTCTTTAATTTGGAATAATAATCCTAACTCTTCCGCAAATCGCTGTAATGTCGCAATAACATCTTCATTTTGGTTTGCAATAATTGCTGCTGATATTACTGGTGCAACCATTAGTTTTCCAGTTTTATGACGATGAATTTGTTCTAACGTTTCATAATCAATCGATGCATTTGTGCTTAAAATATCGTTCATCTGGCCACTGATCATTCCATTTTGACCTGCTGCAGAAGTAAGAGTTTCAATAAGTTTAACTTTAACATCGTTACTATAATCCGCGAGAGTTAATAGATGAATACTTTCTGTTAATAAGTTATCACCAGCTAGAATTGCAGTTGCTTCACCATACACTTTGTGGTTTGTCAGTTTTCCACGTCTATAATCATCATTATCCATCGCAGGTAAATCATCATGTATTAATGAATACGTATGGACCATTTCTATAGCAGCAGCCATAGGTACCCCGTTACTTAATTCGTGATTAAGTGCTCTCAACGTTTTAAAGAGAAGGAGTGGACGTATTTTTTTACCACCTGCGGAAATTGAATATAACGAAGATTCTTTAATACGATCAGACACATCATTTAAACTTAAATGATGTTTAATATGTTTATCGACATCGTCTAAATATTTTTGATAGCTATTAATCATCTGTATTACCTTCTAAAGCTTCGACTTCAAGTTGCGCATTTTTTAATATCTCATCACACTGTTTAGAAAGTTCGATACCTTTTTTATATAAATCTAAAGACTCTTCTAATTGAACATCTTCACGATCTAATTGTTCAATGATTGACTCTAGTGTTTTCATTTTTTCTTCAAAGCTTTGTGTTTCCTTTACTGATTCACTCATCTTTATACACCTCAGTAATTTTTGTTTCTAAGCGACCATCACTTAATTTCACTTGGATTACATCTCCGACATCCACATCATTTGTACTCTTTAAGACGTGTCCATCTAAACTAACAAATGAGTATCCACGTTTTAGAATTTCTAGTGGATTTAAACTATCTAAAATTTCAAGTTTGTTTTTTACTTGCAATTTAGAATGTTCTATCTTATATTGCATTAATTTAGTTAATGACTGTCGATATTGCTTATTTTGTGTTTGTCCGTTTTCAATAATATGTCGTGGACTGAGCGTATTGATTTTATAATTCAAATGACTAAATTGATGGTGTCTTTCATTATACTTTTTATTATACAACGACTCTAATTGATCTTTTTTATAGACGAGTTGTTGTAAATGTTGGTCATACAACCGTGTTGGCATTCTAAATTTATAATAGCTTTTATGGCTTTCAAGTTTTGATTGTTTGTTGAGAAGTGTATCTTGTATTTTCTTTTTCAATACTAATTGTGATTCGATAACTCTCTCTTTTAAATATCGTTGATCAGGCAAAGCATGCTCCATTGCTTGCGTTGGTGTTGTCGCTCTTTTATCAGATACAAAGTCCACGAGTGTCGTATCTGTTTCGTGTCCAATTGCAGTGATAATTGGTGTTTTCATATTAAATACTTTTTTGGCAACTTCTAACTCATTAAATGTCCATAAGTCTTCAATTGAACCACCACCACGCGCTAAAATAACAACATCAGCATGTAACTGATCTACATAATCTAAGTTGTTAATGACAGAATCGATACTCTTTTCACCTTGCATTAACGTATTAATGACTTTTATTTTTGTAAGTGGGAAACGCTTTTCAGCAGCATGTATCATGTCTTCATATGCAGCACTTGTCGCACTTGTGACTAAAATAATTGTTTTTGGAAAATAAGGAAGTTGTTTTTTATGTGCTGGATCAAAATACCCCTGCGCTTGAAGCATCTTTTTATTTTGTTCTAACTTTTCATATAACTGTCCTTGACCATCGAGTACAATATCGTTTGCGATAACTTGATAATATCCTCCGGGTTTGTAGACAGATATCCTACCTTCTACGATAACTCCGTCCCCATCACTCGGAACTTTTTTTAGTCGCTTCACACTATTACTAAACATAATACCGCGTAGTGTTGTCGATTCATCTTTCAAAGTGAAATATAAAATACCTGAACTATGTAATTTACTATTAGATATCTCACCTTTAATAAAGACCCGTTCTAAGTACGGGTCTCTAACAAATTTTTCTTCAATATATGATGATAAAGCACTCACAGTTAGCACTTGCTCGTTCGTCATAATATCACTCGTTTTTAAAGTTTTTTAACACACCGTTTACGAATTTAAAACTGTTTACGTCACTATAGACTTTTGTGATTTTTACAGCTTCGTTAATAATCACTTTTTTCGGTATATCTGTAGAAATAATCTCTGTTACAGATACACGTAAGACATTTCTGTCGACTTTACTAATACGATCTAACGTATAGTTTTTTAGTAAACTACCAATTTTATCATCAATATCATTTTGATGTTCAATATAATAGTCGACTAATTGCTTAATATAATCATATTTACTATACATTTCTTTAAATTTCACATCTTTTAATGACACTGCGTCATTATCGATTTGAAACAGTATTTGAAATGCTTTAATTCTTTGTTCATGTCTATTCATAAAAACACCTATTACTTCGCAATATTTACGATGTGAACATTAATTTCATCAATTACATTAATATCGAGCATCGTTGAGATAGATTGTTTAATATTCTCTTGGATATTTTCTGCAATCTTATGCACATTTTTACCGTCAGATAGATTGACGTACGCAGAAATTTTTAAATATCCGTTTGACTCATCTACACGGATACCTTTGCCGCGATATTTCTTACCAATTTTTTCAATTGTTCCACTCGCTAAGTTATTTTGTAAAGATGAAACACCCTTTGTTTCTAAAACAGCGATACTTGAAATAACTTCAAGTACTTCTGTTGAAATCTTAATTTTACCAATGGATTCATCGTGTCCTAATACTTCCACTATAATCACCTCATTCACTCATTATATCATGGTTTTCTAGCATATTCGTATTATAATCGTTATTAATAAACGCTTCATTATTAATAATTTTTTGATGGAATGGTATCGTCGTATTAATACCTTCAACGATGAATTCATCTAACGCGCGACGTGCAATCTGTAATGCGTCGTCTCTGTCTTTTCCATATACGATAAGTTTTGCAATCATCGAATCGTAATATGGTGGAATTGTATATCCTTGATAACAAGCTGTTTCTAAACGTACACCGAATCCACCTGGTTCTTTAAACTTCGTAATTTTACCAGCAGAAGGCATAAAGTTCTTATAAGGATTTTCTGCGTTAATTCTGAATTCAAACGCATGTCCATTAAACTCAATGTCTTCTTGAGTAAATGGTATTTCTTCTCTCATTGCAATTTTTATTTGCATTTTAACTAAATCGATCCCTGTAATCATTTCTGTAACAGGATGTTCGACTTGAATTCTCGTATTCATTTCCATAAAGTAATACGTTTCTTCATCGAGATCATATATAAATTCAATCGTCCCTGCGTTGACATAGTCGATAAATTTCGCTGCACGAACTGCTGCTTGCCCCATTTCTTCTCGAACTTCTTCAGAAATAATTGGACTTTTAGCTTCTTCAACTAACTTTTGCATACGGCGTTGAACAGTACAATCTCTTTCTCCAAGATGAACGACATTTCCGTGATAATCACCAAGTACTTGGATTTCAATATGTCTAAAATTGCTAATATATTTTTCGATATATAAATCTTTGTTCCCAAACGCACTTTCGGCTTCTTGTTCAGTTAACTTGTAGTTTTGAATTAACTCTTTCTCGTTACGTGCAACTCGAATACCTTTACCGCCACCACCGTAGCTTGCTTTAATAATGACAGGATATCCGATTTCTTCTGAAATTTTCTTTGCATCGTCTAGTGATTTTACAACACCATCAGATCCCGGAACTGTCGGGACATTTGCTTTTTGCATCGTATCCTTTGCAACGTCCTTAACACCCATTAAAGCGATTGTTTTATAATGTGGACCGATAAAGATTAAATTACTCGCATCACACATCTCTGCGAAATCGACGTTTTCAGCTAAAAATCCATACCCTGGATGGATTGCATCACAGTTTGTATTTTGAGCGATTGTTATGATACTAATCATATCTAAGTAACTGTCTTTAGATAATTTAGGGCCGATACAATACGACTCAGTTGCGAGTTTCCGGTGTAAGCTATCTTTATCCGCTTCTGAGTATACGCTCACTGTTTCAATACCGAGTTCATGACACGCACGAATAATACGTACTGCAATTTCTCCTCGGTTTGCGATTAATACTTTTTTTATCATTTAACTTTGAATAATGGTTGGTTATATTCAACCATTTCTCCATCTTCAACTAAAATCTCTACAATTTCACCGGAAACTTCTGCTTCAATTTCGTTGAATAGTTTCATCGCTTCTAAAATACATACGATCGTATCGTTTTCAATCTTATCGCCGACTTGAACATAAGGATCTGCTTCAGGTGATGGACTCTTATAAAATGTTCCAACCATCGGCGCTTTAATCGTATGAATGTTTGAAGTATCAGCAGCAGGAGCGCTAGTTTCTGGAACACTTGCTACTGGCGCTGGTGGAGCAGGTGCTTCGACAGACTGTACTGGTTGTACAGGTTGCGCTTGATATTGTGGCACTTTTGATTCACGCTTAAGTTTAATATCCACTTCTTTGTCTTTATATGTGAGTTCAACTAAATTAGCTGTTTCCATTTTTTCAATGAGTTGGTCTATATATTCTAATTTCATAATCAAATCTCCTAAACTGTTTATAATAGTATTTTACTTTAGTGGTATGACCAATTCAAATGGTAATTAAAAAAAGCAGATAAAATATCTGCTTTTAAAAAGATTATGCTCTTGAAACGTATGAACTTTCTTCAGTATTTACTACAAGTATGTCACCATTATTGACAAATAGTGGTACTTGAATAGATAAACCTGTTTCGAGTTTCGCTTCTTTTGTCGCACCAGAAACAGTATCCCCTTTAATGCTTGGTTCTGTTTCTACTACTTCAAGCTCTACAGTTTTTGGTAGTTCAACACCTAAAGTTTCACCTTCATACGTCATAATAGACACGTTCATATTTTCTTTTAAGAAATTAATTTCATGTTCTAACTGTTCTTTTGGAATCGTTACTTGTTCAAACGTGTTATTGTCCATGAACACATATCCGTCACCATCGTTATATAAGAATTGCATCTTATTGTTATCGATATGTGCTGTCCCGACTTTTTCACCTGCTCTAAACGTCTTTTCTTGAATTGCACCTGTACGTAAGTTTCTTAATTTAGAACGTACAAACGCCGCACCTTTTCCTGGCTTAACGTGTTGGAAATCAATAACTCTCCAAATACCGTTATCAAATTCAATTGTAAGTCCTGTTTTAAAATCGTTTACTGAAATCATTAAATTATCCTCCTACTTGATTATGAATAACTCTTTACTACTATGTGTCAGTTTTTGAAGTCCATCTTTAGTTACGAGCGCGTCATCTTCAATTCTAACGCCACCAAGTCCTTCAACATAAATACCTGGCTCGATAGTAATAATCATATTTTCTTCTAACACTGTATCGACAGTTTTTGCGAGTCCTGGACCTTCATGTACTTCTAGACCAATTCCGTGACCGAGTGAGTGACCAAAGTTTTCACCATATCCATTTTGATCAATAATATCTCTAGCTACCTTATCTGCCTCGCTACCAGTAAATCCAGCTTTAATTGTTTCTAAAGATTTTAACTGACTTTCTAATACAATATTATACACTTTTTTGAGTTCGTCTGAAACATTACCGACACCAAACGTACGTGTAATATCTGAAACATACCCTTTATAAGTTGCACCGAAGTCTAACGTCACAAGATCTCCATCTTCAATAACTTTTTCTGAAGGTGTTGCGTGAGGTAATGCCCCTCTATGACCACTCGCTACTATCGTATCGAAGCTCGGACCTTCTGAACCGAGTTGCGCCATAATATATTCTAGCTCAGCTTTAACTTCTAACTCTGTCATACCGACTTTTACAAATTTTAAAATACGTTCATATGCTTCGTCGACGATTTTACAAGCGACTTTAATTTTTTCAATTTCTTCATTTGATTTAACCATACGGAAAGTTTCAAACTCGTTGTTAATCGGTACGAGTTCAAAATGCTCATTTAATGTATTGTACTCATTATAATTCGTATAGGCTGCTTCAAACGCGAGTTTTTTAACGCCTTTTTCTTTTAAAAATTCGATGACAAACGACGTTAAACTTCCCTTTTGTAACACGAATTCAAAATCAGGTGCTTCTTCACGTCCTTGTACATTATATCTAAAATCAGATACTAAGTACTGTCCTTCATCAGTTACTATTACTACGCCACTTGATCCTGTGAACCCTGAGACGTATCTTCTGTTGTAAGTACTAGATACGATTAGCGCATCTATGTCATATTTCTTTAGTAACTCTTTTGTTTTTTCGATAATGCTCATTCATAATCACTCCTTAACCGTAGTTTACCGTATTTTAAAAGACTTTTCATTTTCTTTTTAATAATTTTAAAGAAATGGTAGAATAATAAAGTATTGAGAGGGATTCTAATGAAAAAATCATTATATATTGGAGCAATCTCACTTTGCTTAGTAGCTTGCTCACCAGAAAATTTAAATGAAAAATATGAAGAAAAATCTAATAGAGTTAAACAGCTTGAAAAGGAGCTACACTCTGTTGAAGTTGAAAATCAAAAACTGAAAGATGATTTTAAAAATATAGAAGAAGAAATTTCACGTATTAGTCGTGATAAGAAAGATACTAACATCTCTAAATATCAAAATGTCGTCCGTGTATATGCAAATGGTGTTAAAAAAGAGTTAGATGTTCTTTCAATAGAAGCGGAAAACTTTAAGGAAGAAGAGGATATTGACGGACGTACCGTTTCTAATATCGAATCTAATTTAAAAGAGATTATAAACACATATAACAGCGACGTAGATGAATTAAAACTTCAAGATATGTTAAATCGGCAACATAATAAAATAGAAGTGTTTAATAGTAACTTACTTAAAGAGATTAACACTTTAAACGAAGCGATTGGTAAAGATGATAAAAAGAATATCGAAAAACAGCTGAATAAAATCAAAGATCTCAATAAATATTTATAAAGGTTGATTCAATTGAAAAAAATATTATTTTATATCGTAATTATCATAGCAATTATTGGTCTTCTCACTAATTTAGATACTGTTTTTAATTTAATATTTAATATGGCTGTTTCTTTAGTCATTATTGGTTTAATTTTTTATGGTATATATTACTTCTTCATTTTATCTGAAGACGAAAGAAAATATAGACGTGCGGTCCGTAAAACGAAAAGAAAACGTAAGTTTAGAGATTAATTCTAAACTTACGTTTTTTATTATCGTTTATAATTCCATTCTTCAGATTTGTATTTCTCGATTAAGACGTCAAGTTGGTTTAAATCGTCTTCTGTTAACGTATATTCCGTCGTTGTCATTGATAATCCTTTTTCAAATCCGTCTTTAAATGCTATGTATAATTCATCGACTGTTATATTTTTGTCTGTTAGATCATTAATCGGAACAGCCTTTGATTTAAAATCACTTTTCATTTTTTGTTTAAAACGTTCATTTGTAAATTTAAACATATCAAATAGATGATCAATATCAACATCTAGAAGTATTGAACCGTGTTGCATAATAACACCATCATTTCTTGTCTGTGCACTTCCTGCGATTTTTCTTCCTTCAACGACAAGTTCATACCAGCTCGGTGTATCAAAACATACGCTCGAACGTATTTCTGTTTTAGTTTTTTCCGGAATACTAAAATAAGCGTCTAAACCTAAATTTTTAAACCCTTCTAGTAATCCCATCGATAATACTTTATAACTTTCTGTTACAGTATGTGGCATTCCTTCGTAATTTTCAGGTAACACGAGACTGTACGTTAGTTCTTTATCGTGTAATACACCGCGACCACCCGTTTTACGCCTTACGAGCTGGTAGCCATACTCTTTTACTTTTTCAACATCGATTTCTCTATGTATCTTTTGAAAATAACCGATTGACAGAGTTGGGATTTCCCACTCATACAAACGTAATACTGGATTAATCTCACCCTTCTCAACTTTCTTCATGAGTAATTCGTCTAGCGCCATGTTATAAAACGCATCTTGTTTACCACTTTTAATATAACTCCATTTTGCTGTCAAATTTCTCTCCCCCAGATTACACTTTTAAAATTGTGACAAACACACTATAATATATATTGTATCTAAAAAGGAGCGATTGTGTGAGTACTACGACAATAATTTTATTAATTGTTTTAGCTATTTTAATAGTTTTATTTATAATTAATGCTGTATTAAGTGTTAGAGGAGTTAATATTGTAGGTGAAGAAGAATTTAGTCAAAACTTACGTAAAGTGCAACTCGTCGACTTACGAGAAAAAGATTCTTATAAGCACGGACATATATTAGGTGCGCGTAACATCCCTCTAAGCACATTTAATACGAGAGCGAAATCACTACGTACAGACCAACCTGTACACTTATACGACCAAAATGGTCGTACAGCGCTAAGAGCTGCAAGAATTTTAAAGAAACAGGGTCATAAAGATATTTACGTATTAAAAAGTGGTATCGCTAAATGGACTGGTAAAATTAATTCTAAATAAAGAAAAAGCGATTCGAAAAATTCGAATCGCTTTTTTCAATTATTTTTTATCTTCGATAATATCTTCTTTTTCATAACGTAATACTGGATGACGTGCTGCAAGTGTTTCATCAAGTCTTCCGATTACTGTTGTATGTGGAGCCTCTAATACTAAGTCTAAATCTTCTTTGATTTCTTTATCGATATTTAGTAATGCATCGATAAATCCATCTAACGTTTCTTTCGATTCTGTTTCAGTAGGCTCGATCATTAAACCTTCTTCAACGTTAAGTGGGAAGTAGATTGTTGGTGGGTGATAACCGTAATCTAATAAACGTTTTGCTATATCTAGAGTACGTGCTCCTTCTTTCTTCTGATTCACACCGCTTAAAACAAATTCGTGTTTACAGTGTTGTGTGTATGGTAAATGATAAGTACCTTCAAGACGTCTCATCATGTAGTTCGCATTTAACACTGCATCTTCAGAAACCTTTTTAAGCCCCTCTGGCCCCATCGTTCTGATGTACGTGTATGCACGTAAGTAAATCGCAAAGTTACCAAAGTAAGGTTTTACGCGTCCAACACTTTGTGGAATATCGTTATCGAGTTTATACGTATCTCCCTCTTTTTTAACGTGAGGTTTTGGTAAGAATTTCGCTAAGTCCGCTTTAACTCCGATAGGACCTGAACCAGGACCACCACCACCGTGTGGACCGGTGAATGTTTTGTGTAAGTTTAAGTGTACTGCGTCAAAGCCCATGTCTCCAGGACGAACTTTAGCCATAATCGCGTTTAAGTTCGCGCCGTCATAGTATAACTTACCACCCGCACCGTGTACGATATCTCTAATTTCTAAAATATCTTTTTCGAATAGACCAAGAGTATTCGGGTTAGTTAACATGATTGCTGCAGTTTTATCACTTACAACACGTTTTAAGTCTTCGATATCTACAGTTCCGTCTTCGTTTGATTTAACTGTAACTGAATCGAATCCAGCAACTGTTGCTGAAGCTGGGTTTGTTCCGTGTGCTGAGTCTGGAACAATTACTTCTGTTCTTTGGAAGTCGCCGTTTGCTTCGTGGAATGCTTTAATCATAATTAAAGCTGTCCACTCACCTTGAGCTCCTGCTGCTGATTGTAATGAGATTTCATCCATCCCAGTAATTTCTTTTAATGATTCTTGTAAACGATAAGTTACTTCTAATGATCCTTGGATTGCTTTTTCGTTTTGTAATGGATGTGAATAAGCAAATCCAGCAAGACGAGCAACTTGTTCGTTAATTTTAGGGTTGTATTTCATCGTACAAGATCCTAATGGATAGAATCCTGAGTCGATTCCCCAGTTTTTGTTTGAGAGTTCAGTGTAGTGACGAATTAAATCAAGTTCACTAATTTCTGGTAACTCAGCTTTTTCTTTACGGATAAATTTATCATCTAATAAACTAGAAAGTTCTTTTTTCTCGATTTCAAGTTTAGGTAACGAATATGCATAACGATCTTCAATACTTCTTTCAAAAATTAATGGGCTTGAACCTTTTTTAGCCATTATAAGCACCTAACCTTTCAACAAACGCGTCAATTTCATCTTTTGTACGTAGTTCTGTAACAGCGATTAGCATATGATTTTTGAACGCTTCAAAGTCTAATCCTAAATCATAACCACCGATAAATCCGTCTTCATATAACTCATCATTAATTTCAGTGACATCTTTGTTTAACTTAACGACAAACTCGTTAAAGTTCATATCACCAAATACTTCAAATCCAGCAGATTTAAACGCTTCTTTTGCGTAATGTGCGTTTTGGATGTTGTTTTCTGCCATCTCTACCGCACCATACTTACCTAAAGCACTCATTGCAATTGATGATGCTAGAGCGTTTAACGCTTGGTTTGAACAGATGTTTGAAGTCGCTTTTTCACGACGAATATGTTGTTCACGTGCTTGTAAAGTTAATACGAAACCACGGTTACCTTCGTCATCTTTAGTTTGTCCGACAAGGCGTCCTGGCATTCTTCTCATTAATTTTTTAGTCGCTGCAAAGTATCCACAGTGTGGTCCACCGAATTGTGACGGGATACCGAATACTTGTGTGTCCCCAGTAACGATATCTGCACCGAATTCACCTGGAGGTGTAAGTAATGAAAGTGCAAGTGGGTTAGAGTTTACAATGAATAACCCTTTATGCTTATGTGCAATCTTTTCGATTGCTTCTAAATCTTCAATTGAACCAAAGAAGTTTGGATATTGTACCATTACTGCTGCTGTGTCTTCATCTGCTAATTCTTCAAGATGTTTTAAGTCAGTCTTAGTTCCGTCTAAATCAGCGACAACTACTTCTACATTTTGAGCGTTTGCATAAGTCTTGACGACTTCTAACGTTTGAGGATGAACTGCACCAGATACAACAACTTTTTTCTTTCGCGTTGCACCAGCAGCCATCGTTGCACCTTCAGCAAATGCAGTTGCTCCATCATACATTGATGAGTTTGCAATTGGTAAGCCTGTTAATTCTGATATAATCGTTTGGAATTCAAAGATTGCTTGTAATTCACCTTGAGAAACTTCAGGTTGATATGGTGTGTATGCAGTATAGAATTCGGATCTAGAGATAATAGAATCTACAACCGAAGGAATATAATGATCATATACACCTGCACCTAAAAATGATGTGTGAGTAACTGACGTAATGTTTTTGTTAGCAATTTGCGTCATTTCTCTCACTAGTGAATGTTCATCTTTAGCTGGTTCAATATTTAAATCGCCTTTAAATCTTACTTCTTCAGGGATATCTGAAAATAGTTCATTAACATCTTTAATGCCAATGACATCTAGCATCTCTTGCTTGTCTTTTTCTGTTACTGGTAAATAACGATGACTCATATTTACACTCCTTAAAAGTTTAATGTTTTATTTAAAATTTTTAACAAACTGAGCTGGAATTTCACGTTTACGAACTTTAACGATAAATTCCTTACCGTCTTCATAGAAGTCAGTGTCTACTAAAGCAAATCCAATTGCTTTACCAGAGGATGGTGATTTTGTACCACTTGTAACGTATCCCACTTTGTTACCTTCAGTATCAAATACTTCATAGTCAGTTCTTGGAATACCTTTACCAGTCATTTCAAATGCGGATAAACGACGTGGAGCACCATTTGCTTTTTGATCTTTTAAGATATCACTACCAATAAATTTATCTTTGTTTGCATTTACAGCAAATCCGATTCTTGCTTCTATTGGAGTAATTTCTGGAGATAAATCTTGACCGTGAAGTGGTAAACCAGCTTCAAGTCTTAACGTATCTCTCGCACCAAGACCACATTCAGTTGCACCATCATCTTTGAATAGTTTCCATAATTCTTCTAATGAATCTGGCTTCATATAAATTTCAAAACCATCTTCTCCTGTATAACCACTTTGAGATAATAGTACGTCATGTCCAGCAAGTGATACATTTTGTTTTGCGTCGAACATTTTCATCTCTGAAAGATCTTCGTCAACGTGTTTTTGTACCATCGCTCTTGAATTTGGCCCTTGAATTGCGATTACAGCGTAATCATCTGACTCATCTGATATTTCTACGTCATAGCCATCAATCTTAGTTAACCATTCATAATCTGTGTCTTTGTTTCCAGCATTCGGAACTAAGAAGAACGTATTGTCATCTAGACGATAAATTAATAAATCATCAATTACTCCACCGTCTTCGTTACAAATTGTCGTATACTGCGCACGATTAACTTTTAATTTAGATACGTCATTTGTTAATGCGTAGTTTAAAAAGTCAACTGCTTCACTACCTGTAACTTTGAATTCTCCCATATGAGAGACATCAAAAATACCAACGTCTTCGCGTACAGCGTTATGTTCATCAATAATACTCGTAAATTGAACAGGCATTTCCCAGCCGCCAAAATCTACAAGTTTTGCACCAACTTCACGATAATAATCATTAAGTGGTGTTTTCTTTAATTCACTCATAATATCCCCCTTTTTTATAAAAAAAAGGACACTTTAATTAAAAAGTGCCCTGTTGAAATATCTTCAGGATTCGTCACGATATCGTCCTTTTGCCTGAGAGATTCACCTAAAAAGGCTTGCTCCTTCGGCGACGTAATTATACGTTCTCTCCGACATCGTTCAACCGAAAACATCAATTTTCAATGATTTTGTATCCGAATTCATTATATATACTATATTCACAAATTGCAACTTAAATACTGTTAACTCAATTATTCAACGATTAAAAGTTTGTGAATTAATTCATCTACCGTCGTTTCGTTCCTTATCGTAATATCAGCAATGCTCTTATATAGAGGTCTACGTTTTTCATATAAATCTTGTAATTCTTCATATGATCTTAATGCATTGGGTCTACTGCTATCATTTTTAATACGTTTATATATTTCCTCGAACGGTGCATCGATATAGATCACTAGTTGAGTAGATTCTTTTAAAAGATTGAGAGACGGTTCATATTCTACAATCCCACCACCAGTAGATAGTATGTCTACATCTAAACATTCTTTTAGTGCGTCATATTCGTATTTCCGAAATACACTTTCACCGTAATTTTTAAATATGTCAGATATTTTTTGATGCTTGTTTTCTATATATACGTCTAAGTCTATAAATTCCTTTTGTGTTATCTCACTTAACTTTTGACCAGCAGTTGTTTTACCAACACCCATAAATCCTATTAATATCATAGCTATGCTCCTAAAAACAATTTAACCTTACTTTCATAATAATAAATAAGATTCATTTTAATCTCAATGATCATATATAAGCGCATATAATATGTGTAGAAAACATTTGTTATAAAACCTAATATGATTAACGATGTGACACTTATAAATCCATCATTTTTTAATATACATTTCATATGTTTCATCGCCTTCTTCAATCATAATATATACATGATGTTTATCTTCTGTAACGTTGAATTCAAGGACGTTCGTCATCAAAGGAATAAAGCCTTTTTTGTCTATCGATTTGACGATACGATTATTAGATAGTCGATACGTAATCGTTCCGTGTTCATTATCAAAAGTAAGGCTGTTTTTTGTAATTACAATATCTTTCTTATTTGTTTCTACTTCAAAAATGTCTTCTATAAAAACATCGATATCAAAACTCTGTTCATTTAATTCAATCGAACCAAATAGTCGTATCGTTGGAATAGTTATAAATAAGATCATAGATAGAACAAATAGACTCAGTAACATTTCAATATATGTAAAACCTTCATTTAATTTTAATGCATCTATTTGCAGACGCTTCACAAATTTCATCACCTCTTATAAAATAACGTTCACTTTTTAAGAAATCATCTTGATCCTCACTATTTTGTATCTCTATATAAAGACTCCTTAACATTTCAAGTTTATTATCTGCTTGTTTGTCTACATGGTTTAAATGAATGATTGTTGGCACTAAAATCGTCGTAATTATAAGCATAATTTTCAACGAGATGACACTATCGATTAATAAAAAACCATCATCTTTCAATACGATACCTCCCCTTTTGAATTTGAAATATTATCTTAATAACATCGCCATCGCAATTTAATATCATCGTGCCAAATTTTGATGTATTTCCTGTTGGATAGTAAATGACGTCTTCTAATCCACCTTCAACGATAAAACAAGATGTAAGCTGATACCTTTTTTCATAATATTGTTTATAGTCTTTCAGAACAATTTCATTCGTCGAATGATAGATAATAACGTGTTGATATGTATCATACGTACGAGCTCTAATTTGGGCGTTTTGAAATATGTATTCTATATTTTTTAGTTCATCTTCATAATTGTTTTCGTTATATCTTGGGATGTAGGTAATTGTAGATAATAAAATGATACTTACAATAAATAATGTAAGTATCATTTCAATCATCGTAAATCCATCATTCTTTTGTAGCTTGTCCATTAACAATTGTGATCCCTGTTCCATTGGCACATGATGTTTGCTTATCTGTTAAGTAATTTGGCACTAATTGGTTAATGTTAGTTGGTGTTTCACCTTCATTTAACGTATATGCCTCAATCTGGCTTTGAACCATCTTAACTTGCGCGTCACAGCCAGTGTTTTGAACGTTTTTAGATTGTGCTGCAATATTTGGGATAATTAAGATGATAAGCACGGAGATGACGAGTAGTACGAGTAACATTTCTATTAACGTAAATCCTTCTGATTGTTTACTTTTTTGAATTAGTTTTTTAATATTAAATTTCATTGTTTTCCTCCTAATTTAAGTCAGACATCATTTGAAATACAGGTAATACAATAACGAGATATAGACAAATAACGAGTAAACCGAGTATGACGAATATGATCGGTTGAATACGCTTTGTTAATTTTTCAAGTTTAAAAATAATTCCTTCTAGGACATATTCACTATATAGACTTAATTCTTTACCGACGTTTGAATTATATTCTCCGTGCTGAATGAATGGGATTATACGTTGATCGATGAGTGGAATTTGTTTAACCGCTTCACTCATCGAAAAACCTGACAATAATAACTTCTCTATAGTTTGTCCTAAATACTTTAATTCATTATCCAAGTTTTGATTTTTTAATATATTTACAATTTCTTTTGATTCAATGCCGTTACTTAGCATGAGCCCTAATTCTCTTGAGAACTTGTACGTCACATTATATTTATAGTAAGTGCTAATAATTGGTAGTTTTAATAAGTGAGATTGTTTTAACTCTATATTATTAGACCTCAATATGATTGATATATACATTAGAAAAATCATAGCAATTGATATGATAACGAGTACGATTTTCGGTAATACGTTCAGCATGAATGTAAGTATTGTCATCAAATTACTTTTATGTGTACCCATCGCTTCGTATAGTGTATTGAACTGTGGAATAACAGTGTAATTTAATACGATTAAAATCACTATAAATATAGAGATTAAAATAATCGGATATTGAAGTGACTTCATTAAATTTTTAATCGTTTGTCTACGCTTGGTGATATATGAGTAACACGATTCTAAAATATTAATTAAATCACCGTGTACAGCAGAAAATCTAATTTGAGCAAGTATTGCAGGGCTATAACCAATATATGTGAGTATTTCTTCTAAATTTTTACCATCTCGTATGAGCTCTAACAGCTTTGTTTTATCTTTGATATTTAGAACTTCATATTGTTCTACTAAAAAAATTAATGCTTGTTTTTGAGTAAAACCATTACTTAATAGATGCGCGAGCTTTTTAAGAAATTCTGCATCGTACTGTTTTAATTTATTTTTCAAACGCTTTATATGCTTCATACGTATTCGCCTCTATCAAGTTGTTTTCATATAATTGTTTAAGTTTATCTTGTATCGTGTCATAACGTATCGATTCACCACTCAATATCTTTTTAATATCGTTTTTTGTAATATATTCATATAGAATAAAAGATTGTTTTTTATTATGAATAATTCTCTGATTTATAATTGCTTGTATCGATTCAGCAAGCTCTTCATTGTAAATTCCGTATTCTTTAAGTCGAAGTATCGCACTATATGCACTATTACTATGAAACGTTGAATAAACTAAATGACCCGAAAGACTCGCTTTAACTAGTTCTGTCGCAATTGTTGAATCTCTAATTTCACCGAACATAATAACATCAGGGTCGCAGCGCATTACTCCCCTTAGAATCGGTGCGTAGTCTAGTTTTGCTTTTTCATTAATTTCAACTTGTATAATGTTTGGTAAATCAAATTCGATTGGATCCTCAATCGTAATAATTTGTTTGTCACCAACGTTTCTAATATCATTTAACAATCGAAACATCACAGTCGATTTACCAGATCCAGTTGGTCCAGTAAATAGTACAAATCCATCTTTTTTCAGACACAATTCCTTTAAATGACTATATTCATCAGGCCTCCTAAATAACTTTTCAGAAGGGATGTCTTTTGCACTATTTAAAATTCGAATCACGACGATCTCATTCATTAAAGAGGTAGGCAACGTTGAAATTCTAATATTCACAGTTACGTCATCTACATCTTTTTCAATTCGGCCACTTTGGGGGACTCTATGTTCATTCGTATCGAGTTCAGCAATAAATTTTAAATAATTAACGAACTGTTTGTACGTATGCGTATTACAACAAGCGAAATTTTTCATTTTGCCAAATTGTCTTATTTTAATTAAACCGTGTGAGTGTTCTAATGTAATATGTATATCTGTATAAGAATCAGATATACTTTGTTTTAATAAATGGTGTAAAAGATTCTCCATTTCATCCCTCCTATACACATATGCTCAAAAAGTCGGTTTTATCTTTTTTTATTTTTAAAAGTTTTAAGAATTTACAATTCCTGATTTGGTATTTACTTATCGATTAGAGTTGATTATAATTAAGTTAATAGATTATGGTTTGGTGGGAGGATTACGATGGATAAAGTATTTAAAACGCTCGGTTTTTGGACAGCAATCTTTGCGATTTTATTCTATGTCGGTGATATGACAGAAATGGCGTTTTTCTTCATCGGTCAAACTGGTTTCTTTATATTACTTGGATATATGAAACTGACTGAAAGAATGTATATGTATGTATTCGCAGCTTACCTCATGCTATTCTTTGTTGGATTTACTTACTATTCAACTTTCCTTATGGAACCAGCATTTGGTAACCAGTAAAAAAATAAAAGAGAGTTCAGACGTTTGTCTGAACTCTCTTTTTTTATTTACCATATTATGTTAGGATTTTCGTATTTTTCTTCGAGCAATGTCGTTGGCATACCGTGACCAGGATAGACGTCATACTCTAAATTTAAATTAAATAACTTCTCTTTAATTGAATGCATAACCGCTTCTGTGTTACCACCATATAAATCTGTACGGCCAACACCTTTGTTAAAGAGCACATCTCCAGAAATAATAAACATATCGTTTTCAAATATATAACTTAAACTCCCTGGAGAATGACCTGGTGTATGAAGTATTTTTAAGTCAAATTCTCCAATTGAAAGCTCCCCTTCACCAACATAAACTCTCTCAACGTCAGCAGTAATCACTTCGATAAAACGAATCGAACCGTTTTTAGTCGGATCAAGTAACCAGTCTGACTCTTGTTCACTCATATATACAGGCAAATTAAAGTGTTTTGATACTTCCTCTAACGCACCGATATGATCATAATGTGAATGAGTAAGTAAAATTCCTTTGACGGTTAGGTCGTGTTCCTCAACTGTACGAATAATTTCATCACTATTATCTGCTGGGTCAAAAATCAAACAATCTTTCTTCTCATTATAAACAATATAGCAATTTGTATTTAACGCTCCAAGTGGTAATGTAATGATTTCCATAGTGTCACCTCAAAATAGTCTAGACATTTACATGTATCAATTATACAATAGAGTTAACGTAATGTTAAAAGTATTGGGGGATTAAAAATGCCTTTTATTAATACAGGTGAACTGTTTAAAATTGGTGGTACATCGATTCACATTGGTGTAAACACGATGTCACTATTAATGTTACTTATTGCAGTTTTAAGTGTATACGCATTAATAAACGCGGTAAGATCTAAAAACATTCTAGGTATTATTTTTAGTATCGCAGGAATCGCAACATTCGGATTCTTCTCACTCGCAACAATCTTTACATTTGGTTATCCAGACCTTTAAAACAAAAGCTCGCGAATATTCGCGAGCTTTTTAATATCCTCTAAAACTTAATTCTTCAAGTATGACTGAAAGTTCTTCATCTTTTACTTTATTTACATTAACATCCTCACTAAGTTTTGCCATCGCTTCAAAGTCTTGGTTTTTACGTAATTCTAACAATTTACGTTTTAATACATACTCATTCTTTGGATCGAGCTCAAAAGCGACATTAAAGTTTTCCTCAGCGGCTGCATCATCCCCTGCAACTTCATAAAGTTTACCGAGTATATAATAACTCATACTCGTCTCGTTTCCATATTTAAATGTTTCGTTCACTTTTTCGAGAGCATGAGTGTAATCCTTTTCATAAAAATAACGGAGTGCTTCCTCATCATACGGTTGATATGATACATGATCTCGTTGGATCATCCACATAGACACCGGTAAAACAATCATTAAGATAAATGCTCCGATAGCAATTTTGAAATCTACTTTTTTAAAGTTATAAATAACACCTAATATAAGCCCATATATAAACCCACCTGCATGCGCATAGTGATTAATGTTACTAAAGAAGCTCGTTAAAATACCAATGACAACAAAGGCAACGAGTACTTGAAATATGAGTTTCTTTTGAACTTTTTTATAAACAAGTAGATGTATAACGAGTAGCCCCATCATACCGTAAGTTGCCCCGCTTGCACCTAGAGAAAGTGCATTTGTAATAAACACAAGAGAAACAATATTTGCTACGATTGCCGTTAAAACATAAGTTATAAGCATTTTCGTAGAGCCGTATATCGATTCAACAAATTTACCTAGGACGTATATCGCAAATATATTAAATAAAAAGTGTTCGACATCTGCATGTAAAAACGCACTCGAAATGAGTCGATAAAACTCCGTATCTTGATTGACTCCGTGATGTGTTAAACCTAAGTTGTTCGTGATGTGGACTGAATCACGTATATGAATATAAAATAAATTCGTTAAAAAGATGAGTGTGTTGATCATTATAAGTATCAACGTCATCGGTGTAAATTTAATTAGATACGTTTCAAGCGGGTTACTTGATAAAACACGCTTCTTATACCAATCTAGCGGTTTAGATTTTTTATATTTCGTATCTATTTTATAGAATGGATTTAATATGACATTTGCAATACTATCCGTACCTGTGTGAATAACTTTTAGAGCTTTAGACTTAAATTGACGTTTAAATGGTTCACAATCGATATAGTGGACATATATTTTACTTACATTAAAATCGACAGCTGCATCGATATTCGCTTTATTGTCATATAATATTTTAGTTGTAGTTTCAATTTCTTCATCCTCAAATTGACCATCAACTAAAATCATTAGTGAACGATTTTTTCTGTTTTTTAACCAAATCGTGTCTGCAACTTCGTCATAACGTGAAAATACATATTTTGTATATCGTACAATTTCATACGCTGCTTGCCATTTGTTAATCATAGTCTATTCTCTCTTGCGTTAATATTTTTTGTCGGCGTGATTAAATAATCGACAGGCATGTCGTGTGATTCAACGATCACCTCACCGAACTGTTCATCGAATAAAATCGATACAGTCTTTCCTTGATAATCCTTTAAAAATCTATCGTAAAAGCCGCCACCATAGCCCGTGCGATAACCTTTATTATTAAATATAACTCCAGGGACGACTAGTAAATCAACGTTGTTATTTAATTCGTTTGATGTTGGTATAAAAATCCCTTTTTCATCTTTGAAAATTTCATCAGCACTATTCACTCTATAAAAGTCCATTTCTTTTGTTTTATAGTTCGATTTTGGACCATATACAGCAATATTATTATCGTTTAAGTATTCAATAATCGGAAGCGTATCAATTTCATGTGGCATCGATAAAACAATCCCAACAGAGTTTATACTGTGTTCGTGTATAAATTTCTTTAAAGATTGATATATATTCTGTTCTTTTTGTCTTTTATCCGTTGGATTAAGTGACTTTAACTTTACAATCATCTCGTGACGTAGTTCTTTTTTACTCATGGAGACATCCTTTCTCTCTCCATTTTAACAGATATTATTATAATAGTTTAAATAAAAAAACCACTTTTATAAAGTGGTTTTATTGATACTGTCTACCAGTCAAGTAATAGTATAGATGTTCACTTATATTTTCGACGTGATCACCGATACGTTCAATATATTTAGCGATTAACACAACTTGACTCATAATGACTTTATCTTCAATTTTTTCGATTGCTTCTGACGTCGTATCGATATAAAGCATATCGATATCTTCGTCTCTAGATAATAGTTCTTTAATTAAAGCTAAATCTTTTGTTTCCATGGCAACGGTCGCATCTGAAAGCATGAGTTTTGACAGCTGTAACATCGACTTAAATTTGTTGATAATTTCTTCTGAACCGATATTATATTCAGCACTTACGTTTGCAATATTTACAACGTTATCTGCCACTCGCTCTAAATCTTCTGCGATTTTAATATAAGAGATTAACATTCTTAAATCAGAGGCAACTGGTGCTTCTAATGTAATTAAAGATATAATCTTTTCATTAATTAGAAGCTCTAAGTCATTGACAACAATATCTTCTTTAGAAATATCTTTTAGCGCATCTACATTTCTATGTTCTATACAGTGAATGAGTTTATCAATTCTTTTTTCTACTTCGTTTGATAATCTAAAAACATATGAAGTGACTTCATCTAAATTATTAATAAAATTTTGTCTCGGCTTCATTATCCAAACCTACCTGTTACATAATCTTCTGTACGTTGATCACGAGGGTTTTCAAAGATGACTTTAGTATCATCATATTCGATTACCGATCCGTTATAGAAAAATGCCGTTTTATCTGAAACACGAGCTGCTTGTTGCATGTTGTGTGTCACGATAATAATCGAATATTTTTCTTTTAACTCTTGCATTAAATCTTCGATTTTAATTGTAGAGATTGGATCTAGTGCACTTGTCGGTTCGTCCATTAATATAACATCTGGTTCAATCGCGAGTGTTCTAGCAATACATAAACGTTGTTGCTGTCCGCCTGATAGACCATATGCATTATCTTTAAGACGATCTTTTACTTCGTCCCAAAGTGCTGCTTGTTTTAAACTTCTTTCAACGATTTCATCGAGTGTCTTTTTATCTTTAATACCATGTACTCTTGGACCGTACACGATATTCTCATAGATAGATTTTGGGAATGGGTTCGGCTTTTGGAACACCATTCCAACTTTTGTTCTTAACGATTCAAGAGACATTTTTTTATTTAAAATATCTTGTTCTCTATATAAAATATCTCCTTCAATTCTAACGTTAGGAACGAGCTCGACCATTCGGTTTAACGTCTTAATGAAAGTCGATTTACCACAACCAGATGGTCCGATAATCGCACTAATTTCTTTTTCGTTAAATGCTAAGTTTACATCTTTTAATGCATGCGTGTCTCCGTACCAAAGATTTAAATTATTTGTCATAAATACTTCTTTACCAGAAGTTTTATCTAAAGTTTGATCTTGAGTTAATATATCTTTTACTTTATTGTCTTCTTTTACTTTTACTTCCATCTTATTTCACCTAAAATCTTTTTGAATATTTATTTCTTATGAGTACTGCGACAAGGTTCATGAGTAATAACATCGCGAGTAATACGATAATTCCAGCTGATGTTAAACTAACAAACGCTTCTTGTGGCATTTTTACCCAGTTATATATTTGCATTGGAAGTGCTTGGAATGAATCAAAAACACTTTTTGGAGTCGCTAATAATGCAACTGGAATTCCAATTACAACGAGTGGCGCTGTTTCACCTATTGCACGAGATACCGCTAGTATAATACCCGTTATAATACCAGGTACTGCTGCAGGTAAAACGATTCTATAAATCGTTTGCCATTTAGATGCACCAAGTCCAATCGATCCTTCTCGAATAGAATTTGGCACACTACGTAATGCTTCTTTACTCGATACGATAATTACCGGCATTATCATTAGCGCTAACGTTAAACTCGCAGCGAGAACTGAATTCCCTAAGCCAAATTGTCTTACAAATATTGTTAAACCAAGTAAACCAAATACGACAGATGGTACTCCGGCTAAGTTCGAAATATTCACTTCGATAAAGTGAGTGAGTTTGTTTTTCGGCGCATATTCTTCTAAATAAATAGCTGTTCCGACAGATAATATAACTGCTATAGGTGTTGTTAGAGCCATTAACCATAAAGTACCAATTAAGGCACCCTTAATTCCTGCTCTTTCTGGTCGACTTGAACTAAAGTTAGTAAAGAAATCAATAGATAACGCACCGACACCTTGTTTTAAAATCGATGCTAAAAGAATAATTAACACAACAATACCGATCATCGTTGATAAGAAGAATACTTTGCTCATAATAGAATTCAGCATTCGACGCTTTGATTGTCTTTTGACTAATACTGCTTCATCCATAGCCATTAGTATTCCTCCCTAAATCTTTTTGCAATCCACATCGCTAATACGTTCATAATTAAAGTAAATATAAATAGCGTGATACCAACAGCATATAAACTGTAATACACTTGAGAACCGAATGCTGCATCACCAGACGTCACTTGTACGATAAACCCTGTCATCGTTTGAAGTGACTCAAATAAGTTGAAACTGCTATTTGGTGTTGACCCTGCTGCAATTGAAACGATCATCGTCTCACCGATAGCTCGACTTGTTGCAAGTACGATTGACGCTAAAATCCCTGATAAAGCAGCCGGTAAGACTACTTTAAAAACAGTTTCTAACTGCGTTGCACCGAGTCCATAAGACCCTTCTCTAACTGCATCAGGTACACTCGTAATCGCGTCATCAGTTAAACTTGTAATCATTGGTAAAATCATAATTCCAACAACAAGTCCCGGACTAATTGCATTAAAGTGGCCCATCGATGAAAAAATAGATTGTAACATCGGTGTGACCACTGTGATCGCAAATGCCCCATATACAACTGTTGGAATACCAGCTAACACTTCTAATGTTGGCTTTAATACTTTACGCACTGATTTTGGTGCGTATTCAGATAAATAAATTGCTGAAAATACACCTGTTGGAACAGCAAACAATGTCGCAATAACAACTATTTTTAACGTTCCTAAGACTAATGGGAATATACCGAATGTTGGCGTGCTACTAAAAGCGTTCCATGTTTTACTCGTTAAAAATTCCACAATTGATACTTCTCTTAAAAAATGGAATGTTTCAGAAATTAATGTATATAAAATACCTATTGTTGTTAATACTGAAACAATAGTAATAGAAAACAGTACGATAGGTACTGCTTTCTCAAGAGTTTTTGAACGTTTTTTTCGTTCTATTTGTTGTTGTATACTTAAATCCTTCATATAAATCCCTACTTAATTAGTTCCCAATAATCTCTTTGAACTTATCCTTTTGCTCATTAAGCTTCTCTTCGTCTAATGCTACGTAACCAGAATCTTCAGCAGCTACTGATGCATTATCTAATAAGAACTCAATGAATTGACTTAACGATTCGTTTTCTTTCACTTTCTCATCCGCAACATACACGTATAATGCTCTTGAAAGTGGATATTTATAACTCTTAACGTTTTCTTCTGTTGGTTCAACAGCTTCTGTGCTATCTTCACCTTGGATCGCTACTGCTTGTAACTTATCTTTGTTGTTTAAGTAGAAGTTATATCCGAAGAAACCAATTGCATTTTTATCAGATGTAACTGCGTTTACTACTTGGTTTGTATCTTGGATTAACTCACCTTGAATGTCTTCATCATCCATGACTTCTTCTTTAAAGAAGTCATGTGTTCCGTGAGATTGGTCTGGACCATATACAACAATTTTTTCATCTGGGAAGTCACTACGAACATCCGCCCATGTTTCAGCTTGACCTGAGTAGATTTTGTATAACTCTTCAAATGTTAAGTCTTTTACAAAATCGTTGTCTTTGTTAACTGCTACAGTTAAACCGTCGATCGCGACTTCTAATTCAGTGTATTCAATACCTGCGTCTTCTAACGCTTGTTTTTCTTCATCTTTAATTGGACGTGAAGCGTTTTGGAAATCTGTTTCACCTGCGATAAATCTGTCAAACCCAGCACCTGTACCAGATACTCCAATTTCTGCTGCACTTCCGTATTCAGCATTGTAGTCTTCATTGACGATTTCTAAGATAGGGAACACTGTGCTTGAACCGTCACCAACAATCGCTTGTTCAGTGACTGAAGATTTTTCTTCGTTCGTTTCTGTGCTTGTTTCATTTGATGCATTGTTGTCATCATTTTCAGCATCATTATTACATGCTGCAAGTGTACCTCCTAGAACTAACATCATTGCTACGCTTAAAGTTTGCTTTTTCAATTTAATTCCTCCAAATGGTTTTGATTATGATTACATAGTACAGGTCGTTTTTAAATTTTAAATAAACGTATTGTAAAGAATATGTAAAATCAAAAAAGACTACTGAAAATTTTCAGTAGTCTAACTATCATACGTGCCTGCTTTAATTCGTCTGTAAAATTCATCTAAATTATATTTGTAGTAATCTTTTTTAGGCGCACCATATTCAAGCTCATAATATTTTTGGATAACATCTCTTCCCATATATTGGGCTGGGAAGAATGGAATCGTCATCGGTGTCGTTGGCCATATAATAGAGAATGCCATATCTGGATTGTCATATGGTGCATATCCGATATACGTTTGGTTTAAAACTGAAACTCCTTCACGATACGCTTCTGCAGTTCCTGTTTTACCAGCAGCTTTTGGTTCTAATTCATGATACGCATCCCATCCTGTTCCGTATCTATCCGTCGATTGATGATGGGTATTAAATACATCATATAACCCTTTAGAAATTTGTTCTTTTTCAGCGTCAGTCATCATGACAGTATTTAAAACATTACCATTGAACGAGCGTATTACTTTTCCTGGTTCATTTGGATTATGCTCTCTAATTTCTTTTGCAAGGTGTGATTGCATTCTATTACCACCGTTCGCAACTGTAGAAATATATTGTGAAAGCTGTAGTGTAGAGTACGTGTCATATTGTCCAATCGCTAAGTCTAAATAGTTCCCAGGGTTATTAGTTAGTGGTGGAGAAATACCTGTCTCTTCATTAGGTAAGTCAATACCTGTTGACACACCAAGTCCAAATTGATTTAACCCATTTCTTAGTTTATATGCATCGTTAGAAATATCACTTGGCAGTGGCATATTACGATCGTATTCTAAGCCGAGTAAACGAAGTGCGATTTTAATCATGTAAACGTTCGAAGATACCATTAAAGCGTGTTGATCGTCTACGTTGTAACTATTGTCACGGTTAAAGAATGAAGATTTGTTCGTACCATCTGCAAATACGAGTGGTTCATCGACTTGTGATTCTCCAGGTTGTAGAACATCGTTTTGATAACCTGTAACAACCGTACCAATTTTAACGGATGAACCTGGTACATAACTCACAGCAAATGTACCATAATCAAAATCTTCAATATCTCCGTCTTTATTAATATGTTTACCAACCATCGCTAAAATATCACCATTATATGGATCTTGTACGACAAGAGTCACAGTATCTAAAAACTCTGGTCGAATGTCCCATTCGATATCGCCATTTAAATCCGCACGTTGTTTTGCAGCTTCTGCTAAATTACGCATTTCTTTTAAATGATGCTCTGCAATTTTTTCTAGTTCTTGCTGTAATTTGATATCGATTGTTAAATATAAATCGTTACCAGGTTTACCATCTTTTACAACTTCTTGATTGATAATACGACCTGCTCGATCTGTTGAATATTTAACCTCTTCTTTTTCACCACGTAAAATATCCTCATATTGAAACTCTAAATATGATTTACCGACACGGTCGTTTTGAGAGTATCCAAGTGATTTATAATAATCAGAGAGTTCTTTAGGTAGTCCTTCTTTCGGTGAACTCACGTCTCCAAGAATTGTACGTAGTGTTGAACCATAAGGATATTCTCTTTTCCAGTCCATTCCAGTTGTAATTCCTTCTAACTTATCGAGATCTTCATTAATTGTAGCGAACTCTTTTTCTGTGACGTTACTTCCTTTAATAGTAACGGGATCTAATTCTGTTGCGACGATCATTCTCGTATATATAGATATGATGTTTTTATCTTCTTCAGTAAGTAATGAGTCTAAATATTCATTACTAATGTTCTCATATACCGCTTCATTAAAATCATTTCTAGATATATTACCGTCATCAAGTAATGTGGCCTCATTAGGCATTTCTTTTAGTAACTCATCAAAATAATTGTTTAATGCATAGTCTTGCTTATCACGTAACGTTAAATTTTCTTCATCCATCTCCAAATAATTAGATAGCTTATTGGCTAGTTCCATAATTTCACTATTAGACATGTTGCGATGTCTCGTAAAGAAAATTGCACGTTCGGATTTATTTTTAACGAGTACGTTACCGTTTCGATCATAAATCTCACCACGTGGTACGTTTTGATTGATCTTAACGTATTGTGCGTTTTCAACGCGTTCGTGGTAAGACTCACCCTGAATGACTTGTAACTGTCCGAGGCGAAGAATTAAAATTATAAATGATATAAAAACAATAAATACTAAAGTATTTGCTCTCGACTTAAATAACTGATATTTAATCGCTTCAGAGCTTTTTTTCCTAACACGTCTCACACGCTTCAACCTAACTTTCTTTCGTAAAAATTCACATTCTATTTTAACATATTATCACGATAATCATTAAAAAAAGCCATGAGTTTTTAAACTCATGGCTTGAAAGGAAGTTATTATTTAGCTTCTTGGTATAACTCGTTGACTTTTTCCCAGTTTACAACGTTCCAAATTGCACCTAAGTACTCTGGACGTTTGTTTTGGTATTTAAGGTAGTACGCATGCTCCCATACATCCACACCAAACACAGGTGTTTTATCTTCCATTAATGGGTTATCTTGGTTAGGAGTAGAAATAATTTCTAAACCATCATTCCCAACAACTAACCATGCCCAACCAGATCCAAAACGACCTGCAGCTGCAGCTTCAAATTTCTCTTTGAATGAATCTAAAGAACCGAATTTATCTTCGATAGCTTCTTTAAGTTCAGCTGGTACGTCTTTTTGTTCTGGAGTTAATAATTGCCAGAATAATGAGTGGTTGTAGTGTCCACCACCGTTGTTTCTTACAGCAGTACGAATATCTTCAGGTAATGAATCGATATCTTTTACTAATTCTTCTAAAGATTTGTTTTCGAATTCTGTACCTTCAACTGCGTTGTTTAAGTTTGTTACGTAAGTGTTATGATGTCTAGAGTAGTGAATCTCCATAGTTTCTTTGTCGATTGTAGGCTCTAACGCATCATATGCATAGTCTAACTCAGGTAGTTCAAATGCCATAACTAAAATCTCCTCCTAATGATGTTTACATCCCAAATATACCAAATTAAGTGCTACAATAAAAGGTATTAGTTTCTACCTATCAGTAAATCAGTCAAATGTCTGACTAAAATAGAACTTGGATGTGTTGAATTCATGGATTATTTAAAATATTTCAAACGACTACTGAAGTTTGAAAAGTATCCTCTATTTAGAACTGTACCCTTTAAGTATCTGTTATTAAACATATTAATTATAGGTATACTTCTTTCAGTCCCTTATATGTTATCTTTTTTTAATACAAATCAATTTGCAAGTGCTCTAAGCGAAGTAAAAGACGAAATTCCTCATTTTGAAATTAAAGATGGCTATTACGTTGGAGATGAAAAAACCTTAACTACCTCTAAAGGTCGAATTGTCTTTACAGAAGAGTCTTTACCATTAGAAGATGCCTTTATAATATTTCAACATCAAGGCATTCAAATTCATAATATGACTGAAGATTATTTACCTTACTCAAGTTTTAATAAATTTAATAACGAAAACGATTTAAAGCAATATATCGATACACATACGAAGAGTACTGGATTCTTTTTTGCAGTGTATTCAATCATACAAATTATAGTGATGGCTGCATTTTCATTTACATTATTATTACTACTATCATTTATATTAAATAAAATTGCATCAATGAGAAATAAACGTACGGATTATATGAACTGGTTTAAAATCATTTCTTATAGTTTCGTCATTCCGACGATACTCTTTACAATTTTAAAACTGATAACGGGTAAAGAACTTTGGTTCATATATATTATCGTATTAATCTTCTTAATATATTACGACAAGAAACTACCCGTATTCAAAAAGAAGCAGACGATAAAATAGTTTGTTCATCATTACAATATAATAGATTTGTTGTATAATTGAACATACAAAAAAATAAATCACATTGTTTCAAGGAGATATATTAAATGTCAGAAATTACACATCGTAAAAACACTCGTCCTGTACGAGTTGGCGATCTAGTGATTGGTGGCTCAGACGAGATTATCATTCAAAGTATGACAACGACGAAAACCCATGACGTTGAGGCGACAGTCGCTGAAATTAAACGTTTAGAAGAAGCAGGTTGTCAAATCGTGCGCGTCGCTTGTCCACGTGAAGAAGATGCGCTAGCAATTAAAGAAATTAAAAAACAAATTAACATACCATTAGTCGTCGATATTCACTTCGACTATAGACTTGCACTACTCGCTATTGAAGGCGGTGCAGATAAAATTCGTATCAACCCTGGTAACATCGGTAAACGTGAACGCGTTGAAGCAGTTGTTAATGCGTGTAAAGAAAAAGGGATACCGATTCGTATCGGTGTAAACGCAGGAAGCTTAGAGCGTCACATTATCGAAAAATATGGTTATCCGACAGCTGACGGAATGTTAGAAAGTGCGTTACACCATATTAAAATATTAGAAGACTTAGATTTCCACGATATTATCGTATCTATGAAAGCTTCTGACGTTCATTTAGCAATCGAAGCGTACGAGAAAGCATCTAAAGCATTCGACTACCCGCTTCATATCGGTATCACTGAAAGTGGTACGTTATTTGCTGGGACAGTTAAAAGTGCTGCAGGGCTTGGGGTGCTCATCAATAAAGGAATTGGTAATACGATGAGAATCTCATTATCCGCAGATCCTGTTGAAGAAGTAAAAGTTCAAAAAGAATTATTAAAATCATTTGGACTCGCTTCAAACGCAGCAACACTTATCGCGTGTCCGACATGTGGACGTATTGAAATCGACTTAATTGCGATCGCAAATGAAGTCGAAGAATACATTTCAAATATTAAAGCACCGATAAAGGTAGCCGTTCTTGGATGTGCAGTAAACGGTCCAGGAGAAGCACGTGAAGCGGACATTGGAATTGCAGGGGCGCGCGGAGAAGGATTACTATTTATGCACGGAAAAACAGTGCGAAAAGTACCTGAAGAAACGATGGTCGACGAACTTAAAAAAGAAATCGACATTTTAGCTGAAGCACATTACGAAAAAGAAAGACAACGTAAAAAAGAACTTGCAAATGAAAATAAATAAGCATTAAATGACAACACCCCTAAAATTAGATTTTATTTCTAACTTTAGGGGTGATTTTTTAATCATTTTGACAACTCGAACATAAACCGTATAGCTCTATTTTATGTCCTTTTATTTTAGCGCCTGGTATTTCTTTTTGCCATTCATCTACTGGACAGTAATGGATGACTTTTACCATGCCACAATTGTCGCATATAAAGTGGTGATGATGGTGATCGCTACAAGCGATCATATACTGCATCTCACCGTCTAATGTCGTCTCCTCTACTACGCCAATTTCATGTAGCGTATATAGATTTCTATATATTGTATCGTAACTAATACCGTCGTATATTTCTGACATTTTATTATAGACATATGTCGCTGTGACGTATCTATCTTCTTCCAGTAATATTTCTATTAAAGATAATCTTTGTTTTGTTAGTTTAAACCCATGATCTTTTAGGGTTGTTTTAATTCTTTCTTTTTCATTATTCGGCATTCATCTTCACTCCTAATCGATTTACGATAAATGTCATAGATAATATAAAAATCGCAACTAATACGATCATACCACCAGGAGCGATATTTAAGTAAAATCCTAATATGAGTCCAAGTATGACCGAAATTTCACCAAATAATATACTCACTGCAATAAGTGCTTTAAAGCTTGACGTCACTCGAATTGCGGCAGCGACCGGTAATGTCATCATCGCACTGACGAGTAGCGTTCCGACAATTCTCATAGATGCACTAATAACTAACGCAACGAGTACGATAAAAATAAAATGTATAAATCCACTAATTTTCATCACTTCGCTATACTCTTCATCAAAGGATAATAAAAACATCTCTTTATATAAAAAGTAAACGAACGTAATGACGATAACTCCAATACAGCTAATTAAAAATAAATCATTTTTAGTTACTGCACTGATGCTTCCAAATAAGTAGCCAAATAAGTCTTGGTTAAAACCATTTGCTAGTGATAAAAATATAACAGATAATGCAATCCCAAGGCTCATAATTATTGGTATCGATATTTCAGAAAAGTGTTTATAAACAGTTCTCATCTTTTCTATACCTACTGCACCGATAATTGAAAATAGCGTTGCAGTAATGAGTGGGTTAATTGTAAATGAGAGTATGCTCGATAAATACACACCGAGCGTAATCCCACCAAGTGAAATATGTGAGAGTGCATCTGCAATTAAACTCAGTCTTCGAACGACGATAAATGTTCCGAGAAGTGGCGCGATACACCCTACAATTAAACCACTAATAAACGAGTATCTCATAAATGCATAGTTTTGTAGCGCATCAATTAGCATATGGCACCTCACAGCAACTTCTCGTATGATCGTGATTTACGAGTTGTAACGGAAACCCGTATACTTTTGATAACTCCGCTTCATCAAGTTTTAAGAAGTCTTGTTTTGAACCGTGGAAATGTAGATGCTCATTTAAGCATGCAACGGTGTCCGCTTGATCGACGACGACGCCAATATCATGTGTGACGAGTAAAATCGTCGTTCCACTTTCTTTTAATCGTGTTAATACCTCATAAAAACTATAGACGTTTTTTGCGTCGATGCCTTCTGTAGGTTCATCTAATACTAGGATCTCTGGTTTGTTAATTAGAGCACGAGCGATAAATACGCGCTGTGTTTGTCCTCCTGAAAGACTCGCAATGTTTTTATTTTTTAAATCTTCTATGTCGAGTAAATCTAACACTTCATCGAGTGCTTTAAAATCTTCTTTGTTAAACTTTTTAAATAGTCCACGCTTTTTTGTTAGACCACTTAATACGACTTCTTTTACAGTCGCAGGAAACCCTTTAGCAAATGATGCCGCTTTTTGAGATACATAACCAATTTTTGTTTCTCGATTTCTACGATTCATTCGCTTACCATTAATTAAAATCTCGCCTTCTTGTAACTTCTTAATACCGAGAATTAGTTTTATTAATGTAGATTTACCGGAACCATTCGGTCCAACAATTGCCATAAATTCTCCACGCTCTATTTTGAGATTTATGTCTTTTAATGCCACTGTCGTTTCCATTTTTTCATAATATTTGTATGATACATTTCTTATTTCGAAAACGGGCGTTGACATGACAACACCTCCAACATGCTTTTAGTCGTATAATTATAACGTAACTGTTACGAATTGTAAATAAAACGAGCACTTTTACAGTGCTCGTTTTAATATTATGATTTTATATTTGGATTTATTTTTTCAAGTAGTTGTGGCTCAAACACACCGCTTTTAATCATTTCAATTTCATGCTTATATGGGGGTTGTTTATCTTTTTTGTCTAAACCAACAAATGGTGTCTCTAAAATTTTCGGTAAATCTTTAAACGTTTCGTGATTGACGATATATTGTAATGCGTCAAATCCGATATGACCGAAACCATAGTTCTCATGACGGTCTTTTTTCGCGCCGACTTCGTTTTTAGAATCGTTCACGTGAACGACTTTAATACGATCGACTCCGATTGTTTTATCAAATTCATTGAGTACACCGTCAAAGTCATTTTTAATGTCATATCCTGAGTCGTGAACGTGACACGTATCAAACGTAACGCTTAAACGCTCGTTGTGAGTGACCCCGTCAATTATACGCGCGATTTCTTCAAAGTTACGACCGATTTCTGATCCTTTACCAGCCATCGTCTCTAAAGCGATTTGTACGTCGTGTTTTTCTTCTAAAACGATGTTTAAACCTTTAATAATCGATTCTATTCCAGCGTCTACACCCGCACCAACGTGTGCTCCAGGGTGAAGTACAATTTGTTTTGAACCAATTGCTTCAGTACGCGCGATTTCATTAATTAAAAACTCAACACCTAAGTCAAACACGCCTTCACGAGTAGTGTTTGCGATGTTTATGATATATGGTGCGTGTACGACGATGTCTTTCATACCGTACGCTTTAATGAGTTCTTGTCCTCTTTCGATATTTAACTCTTCAATCGGTTTTCTTCTCGTGTTTTGTGGTGCACCTGTATAAATCATAAATGTATTTTCACCGTAAGAATGTGCAGTTTCAACTGCGCCTTCTAACATTTTTTTACCATTCATCGGTACGTGTGATCCGATTAACATATTATCTTACCTCTTTTTATTTCTTCTTTTTTGATTTTGCGCATATTGTTTACGCTTGTCTTTTTTCAGTTGTTCTAGTTGTTGTTTCATTTTCTTTTTATAACCTGGTTTTACTTTTTTTGGTTTACGTACTTTATATGAAACATCCTCATCTAAGCGAACTTCTTTACGACGTCTCGTATCACGTTTGTTTCGCTTTTTAATCGGTTTAAGTTGACCGTTTATTAAGTCTTCATGTTCAAAAGTGAATCCTTTTGCTTCAATTTGATCGATTAAGTCTTCTTCGTTTGGATCATACAGTGTTATTGCAACACCTGTATACTCTCCTCGACCAACACGACCTACTCTATGAGTGAAGAATTCAATTTCTCTCGGGATATCATAATTAATAACGTGTGACGCTCCGTCAAAATCTAAACCACGTGCAGCTAAATCACTTGCTACGACGTAGTGATAATCTAGATTATGGATTTGATGAATCATCTGCTTACGTTCTCTCGGCTTTAAACCACCGTGGAATAACCCAACGTTTACCCCATTTTCTAAAAGAAATTCATATAACTCATCTGCACGTTCGCGTGTATTTGCGAAAATAAATCCTAAATACGGTGTAATCGATTGTGTCAGTTCTAATACTTTATTGTTCTTATCTTTACTACGAACTGGAATTAAACTGTAATGGATATTAGTTTTTTGACGTGTATTGTCAATTTCTAACACTTCTGTATGCGTTAAATACTTTTGTAAAAAGTGACGCAACTCATTTGGAATTGTCGCTGAAAACACTAAAAATTGTGCGGACGGATCCATTGCATTAGAAATTTGGTCAATCGTTTCTAAAAATCCTAAATCAATACTTAAATCTGCTTCATCAATGACGATTGACTTTGCTTCTGACACTTTTAAACTCGATGAATGAATGAGTTCTATTAATCTATTCGGAGTACCAATCGCAATATGCGGACTATTTTCAGCACGTGTTTTATCTCTTTCGAAATCTTTACCACCGATAAATAATTTCGCTTCAATTTTAGGGAAAGATTCTAATATATCCGTTGTCATATTATAAAGCTGACGTGCTAACTCTCTTGTTGGTGCGACTATAATTGACTGTACTTTCTTTTCATCCACTTGAATGTTATTAATAATCGGTAATAAAAACGCATGGCTTTTACCACTACCCGTTGAGCTTTGAACGATAACATTACTTCCTTTTAAAATTCTTGGAATAACTCTTTCTTGAACGAGAGTCGGATGAGTAAAGTGAATGTTATCAATTGCTTCAAGCATACCTTCTTTAAAATTAAATCTTTTGAATGCGTTCATATTCTCACCTATTTCTATTTTAACTCGCACTATATTATACATGAACATCGACTTTTAAGATACCACTAGTGATTCATTTGAATTCAATTAATAATGATATATAATCAATGAAGAGGAGGCATCTGAATGGATATAATTAAAATTTCACCACGTGGATATTGTTACGGTGTCGTCGATGCAATGGTTATTGCCAAAAATGCATCTCTCGATAAGACATTACCTAGACCGATTTATATATTAGGGATGATCGTTCACAATAAACACGTGACTGATGCATTTGAAGATGAAGGGATTATCACATTAGATGGTGAGAATCGCTTAGAAATATTAGAACAAATCGAAGAAGGTACCGTAATCTTTACTGCACATGGTGTGTCACCAGAAGTAAAAAGACGCGCAAAAGAAAAGGGATTAACGTGTATTGATGCGACGTGTCCAGATGTTCAATTTACCCACGATTTAATTTCGAACAAAACAAAAGAAGGTTACGAAGTGATATATATCGGTAAAAAAGGACATCCAGAACCAGAAGGTGCAGTCGGTGTTGCACCAGAAGAGGTCCACTTAATCGAAACGATTGAAGACATTCAATTACTTCCAGATCATTTACATGATAAAAAACTAATCGTCACGAACCAAACGACGATGAGTCAGTGGGATGTTCAGCATATTATGAATGCATTAAAAGAAGCATTCCCGCATATCGAAGTTCATAGAGAAATATGTATGGCAACACAAGTCCGTCAAGAAGCAGTTGCTGAACAAGCAAAAGACGCAGATCTTTTAATTGTCGTTGGAGATCCAAAGAGTAATAACTCTAACCGACTCGCTCAAGTATCAAAAGAAATCGCACATACGAATGCGTATCGTATTTCATCTCTTTCTGATTTAAATCTCGAATGGTTAGATGGAGTTGAAACTGTAGCAGTAACTGCGGGTGCTTCAACTCCAACACAAATTGTAAAAGAAGTCATTGACTACTTATCAAACTACGATAAAGAAAATGTAGTAGAGCCAACTTCTACTGTGCCTAGAGAGAAAATATTACCAAATATTAAAAATCCAAAACCAGTAAAAATATTAGACTAACTTATACGGCTGTATTGTTACAGCCGTATTTTATTTTTATTGAACAGATGAACTAGAATTAAACATTGCATTATTCAACACTATTTCTGTATAATTATAACCATCATTAACTAACGAGGTGAATTTATGGAGAAACAAGAAACAAAACAAAAGTTTCAAATGCCACACATTTACGTTATTCTATTTATTATTATCTTGCTTGCATCAGTAGCGTCTTACATTATTCCAGCAGGTACATTCGACCGTGAAGAGGTAAATGGAATTAACGTAATTATTGCAGATACGTTCCACTATATCGACCAAGCACCGGTTACTTTCATGGAATTTATGACAGCGATTCCAAGAGGAATTCAAGAAACTGTTATTATCATATTCGGTATTTTAGCAATTGGTGCGATGTTTGGTGTCATTGAAAAAGCTGGAATTATCGATGTTATTTTAAACTTCCTAATTAAAACATTTGGAAACAAAGGTTTACTTATCGTTCCTGTAATTTCCTTTGTACTTGCACTATTCGTTGCGATGACAGGAATGATTGAAGCATCACTCATTTTCTTACCAGCATTGCTACCCCTATTTTTAAAATTTGGGTATGACCGTATTGCATCAACAGCAATTATATTAATATCAACTGTCATTGGATTTGCTTGTGGTTTAACAACTGCTGCAAACGTCGGTACAGCACATACGATTGCTGAGCTTCCATTATTCTCTGGTCTATGGTACCGTGCAATCGCATTAGTAATTATGCTCACTGTTGGTATTATCTTTGTCAGTCGTTATATTAAAAAAGTACAAAAAAATCCAGAGGCTTCACTTGTTACAGATAACGTTGACAATAGTGAATTTGTAAAAGAAAAAGTCGAATATCCAAAATCAGAGACAAGAACAGTTATTGCAACATTCGTATTAATTGTTTTACTCGTTTTAATGGCATTTATGATTTTCCAATATAAATGGTACTTCTTAGAATTAGGTGGTTACTATATCTTTAGTGGTATTTTAATCGGTCTAATTGCAGGATTAAAGCCATCTAAAATAGCTGAATATATGAACGACGGTATGCGTATGATCTTACTCGGAGCATTCATCGTTGGGGTTGCGAGAGCAATTTCTGTCGTCTTAGCAGATGGTATGATTATGGACACAATTGTATACGGATTAAGTAAAGTTGTAGTACTTTTACCTGAATCAATAATTCCAGTTGCAATGATGGTTGTCCAAGGGTTAATTAACTTCTTAATCCCTTCAGGTAGTGGACAAGCAGCTGCGACGATGCCTATTATTATCGGAATTGTCGACTTAACAGAAATGACAAGACAAACTGCCGTACTTGCATTCCTATTTGGTGATGGGTTCTCAAATATTTTCTACCCAACATCAGGATACTTCATGGCAGCATTAGCAATTGCAAAAATTAAATATACAGACTGGATCAAATTCATTTGGCCGTTAATCCTTGTTTGGTACACAATCGGTGCGGTATTACTCGTCATCGCGTACTTCATCAACTACGGTCCAATGTAAAGGGCTGACTGTAAAACAGTTACAATGAATAAAGCAGATGCGTCGGCATCTGCTTCTTTTTAATAAATAAATGGATTCGTATTGATGTTTGTTGCTACTACTTTTAAATCTATTTTTTCAGCTAATTTATTTTTTAATCCGTCGATCATCATATATTCTAAATAATGTCCAGCATCGATTAAATTAAATCCTTCTTCTTTTGCATCGAATGCTTCGTGGTATTTAATGTCTCCAGTTATGAGGCAATCTGCTTGTCTCATCGCTTGAGAGATAAAGCTCGCACCACTGCCACCAACTATCGCAACACGCGCTAATTTTTCGTCATTACCTTTTACGACATTAACGATTGGTGTCTTTGATGATGTCTTTATTTGTTTAACTAAAGCATCCATTGTGCCGTTAAATTCAGCAACTACACCGAGACCGTTACTTGTTGGTTTTGTAATCGTAAATACGTCATATGCTGGCTCTTCATATGGATGTGCTTCGATCATTTTTAATATTTTATCCGTACTTCCGTCGAATATTGCTTCAATGATGACTTCATCTACGTACTCTAATTCATTATGCGTTCCAATTGTAGGATTAGCATGTTCATTTGGTCTAAATTGACCTTGAACGTCATATTCAAAGAAACATTCGCTATAGTCTCCTTGATTACCAAATCCAATGTCGCTTAACTCTTTTTTAAACGTTTCTTTATCTTCTTTAGGAATATTCACGCGTAACTTGTATGATACCTCATCATGTCGAATTAAAGGAGATATGACTTTTAGACCAAGAGTTTCTGCAATCATAACACTTACCCCGTCATCTTGATGGTCAAGGTTTGTGTGCATTACGATTAAATTCATATCATTTTTTATAAGGGTTTTTATAATTTTTGATTGATAACTATCATCGAGTTTTGAAATTTTTGGAAAAATGATTGGATGATGCGCGATAATTGTATTCACATTTTCATTAAGTGCCTCATCAATAACGTCTAAATTACAGTCGAGTGTCGTCATAACTCCAGTGACTGTATTATCATTTGAACCAACGAGAAGACCGACGTTATCCCAGTCCTCAGCGTCTTTAAACGGTGCAACTGCATTAAGAACTGCCATTAACTCTTTAATATTCATGATTAATCACCTGGTTAATTAAATTTATGTCGTTCGTAATCTCTTCTAACTTATCTGTCTTCTTACTCGACTGTTCAATTTGACTTTTAATATGCTGTAAGTGTTCTTTATCTTTTTTTAATTTTAAAATGAAAAGATCTGCTCTTTTCTTTAAATTGATAGGTCCAAATTTAAACTCAATATCGTTCAAATCGTCTTTACCATATTCAAAAACGATGAGTTCATAAAATTTATTATTATAGAAGTTTATTTCTTCAGCGATAATTTTATAGTTTAAATTGGCCATTTCACGTCTAATAGATTCACCATAGATATTTGAACTTACTACAAATCTCGGTGTATTATTTAAATAACTTATGCCTTCTTTTATAATCGAAGCGATTAACGGACCGCCCATACCACAAATCGTAATAGTATCAAACTGTTCATCTTTTTGAATCACAGATAATCCAGAACCTAATCTCACGTCGATTTTGTCATCAAAATTATAACCTATAACATTTGATTTTGAGTTTTCAAATGGTCCTTTAACAACTTCACCTGCTACGGCATATTCAATTTTGTTTTGTTCTATTAAATAAATAGGTAAATACGCATGGTCACTACCGACGTCTAACAATCTTTCTCCAACAACGTATTTACTTACTGCTTTTAGTCTCGTGTCAATCATTATATCCACCTAATTTAAAAAAACTCCTACATCAGATGTAGGAGTTATCATTTTCAATTATTTATTACTTAGTAAAGAATTCATACATAGCGTCGATTTCTTCATCTGAAATTTGACTTTCAGAGAACGCTGGCATTGCAGTTCCTTCAATACCATTTCTAACGTCTTTAACAAATGTTTCTTTGTCAACGCCAGTTCCAGCTAAAGCAGGACCCATACCACCAGAGAAGTCTTGACCGTGACATGACGAACAGTTATCTTTTGCTACGCCTTCACCATCAGCATCTCCAGAAGATGCGTTATCTCCGTCTTGTTGTTCAGTTCCGTTATCAGCAGTATCTCCACCATCATCAGTAGCTCCGTATGAAGAAAGTAAGAATACAAGTCCGACACCTAGGAAGATGATCAGTAAGAATGGGATAATTGGATTCTTGTTCATTAAATTTCCCTCCTCTTATAATTAGCATATTCTTATTCAATTGTATACTACTTGCAAATAAATTCCAACGAGTATTTTTTGTAATTATACACTTTGTTCACAATTAATCCATAAAATCTTTAAGTTTTTTAGAACGAGAAGGGTGACGAAGTTTTCTTAACGCTTTCGCTTCGATTTGACGAATACGTTCGCGTGTGACTCCGAACACTTTACCAACCTCTTCTAACGTACGAGTACGACCATCATCTAAACCAAAGCGAAGACGTAACACATTCTCTTCACGGTCCGTTAACGTATCTAAAACATCTTCTAGTTGATCTTTTAGCATTTCATATGCTGCGTGATCCGATGGGCTTTGTGCTTCAACGTCTTCAATGAAATCGCCAAGGTGTGAATCATCTTCTTCACCAATTGGAGTTTCAAGTGAAACAGGTTCTTGTGAAATTTTTAAAATTTCTCTTACGCGGTCAGCTGTAATATCCATTTCTTCTCCAATTTCTTCAGGTGTTGGTTCACGCCCTAAATCTTGAAGTAATTGTCTTTGAATACGAATGAGTTTGTTAATCGTTTCAACCATATGAACAGGGATACGAATTGTTCTCGCTTGGTCAGCAATCGCACGTGTAATTGCTTGACGAATCCACCACGTTGCATACGTTGAGAATTTAAACCCTTTCGTAAAGTCGAACTTTTCAACAGCTTTAATAAGACCCATATTCCCTTCCTGAATAAGATCTAAGAATAGCATCCCACGACCAACATAACGTTTTGCAATACTGACTACGAGACGTAAGTTTGCTTCAGCTAATTTATTTTTCGCCTCTAAGTCTCCCGCTTCAATACGCTTAGCGAGTTCGACTTCTTCTTGAGCCGTTAATAAATCTACGCGTCCGATTTCTTTTAAATACATACGTACTGGGTCGTTAATTTTAATACCGACCGGTGCAGACATATCACGTACGTCTAATTTCTCATCTTTATCATCTGCGTCTTTTTCGTTCACAAGTTCAATCTCTGCAGTATGAATTTGCTCAAAAAATTCATCCATTGCATCAGAGTCTAAGTCAAAATTTTGTAACTTATCGGCAATTTCTTCGTGAGATAACTCACCTTCTTGTTTTCCTTTTTCTAATAGGAACTGTTTTACAGACTCAATATTTGTCATATCTATTTCATTTTCAGCTAATGATAGCGTCTTTTTAACTGACATTGAAATCCCCCTAATTTATTTTGACTTTGGAAATTTTTGGAGTTCTATTAATTGATTAAAGAGTTCTAACGCTCGCTCATCATCTCCAATGAGTTCAGCTTGCTCAATTTCTTTGATCAGATTATTTTTCTCCCCACTACTTGAACTTATACCACAAATCGCCTGTATATAATCATTTAATTCTTGTTCTTCTAAGACAGGTAAATCAGTCGCGATAATATGTTCTAAACAAGTGATTAATTCGGGGTCAATATAAGATATAAACATCTGTTTATCAAATGTATCGAATTCGCTAAAATATTCCACTAATTTATTTATTATATCATGATAACCATTTGTTTGAAATAAATTTAAGTCAAAATTTGAGGTAAAATACCGCATTCTCTCTTTACTATTGATTAATGTATGCATAATATGTTTCTCTTTAAATTCACTTGACGTTACACGTGTCACAATCGGACTACTGAACGTTGTTTTATTGCCTCGTCGACGTTGTTTTTTTGGTAATTGTCGATGGATAAGCTCTGCATCAACTTCATAGAGTTCAGATATTTGTTTAACAAGTCGGCTTCGTTCCACTTCGTTATCAATATATTTTAAGAGTTGAATCGAATGATTTAAGTACTCAGAGAACTTTAAGTCGTTTCGTTTTGAACTTTTAAGTTTTTCTTTCGCATCATAAACAATAAAATGATCTCGGTTCTCATAAATATATTTCTCAAATGATTCTTCGCCATGCTTTTCAATAAACTCATCCGGGTCCATACCTGTTTGTAACGGAATGACATATGGATTTCCTTTTTGTTCGAGTATCTTTTCTCCGACCGATTGAGTTGCATTTTTACCCGCTTCGTCTCCGTCGAACATTAATGTTATATTTTTAGAGACTCGCTTTAAAATTTCAATTTGCTTTAAAGACACACTCGTCCCCATCGTCGCGACGACATTTTTTATAGATGTATTTTTTACTTTTAATACATCCATATGTCCTTCCATTAAAATCACTTCTTTTTCATCTTGGATAACTTTATAAGCATCAGATAAATTAAATATAATCGAGCTTTTATGGAAGATGTCTGTTTCAGGAGAGTTTAAATATTTCGGTGTATCATCACCTAACGCTCGTGCTGTAAAAGCGACATATTTACCTTTATGATTTTTAATCGGTATCATAATACGGTTTCTAAATCGGTCAAAGTACTCGAACGTCTCTTCGTTTCGTGCAACGAGACCAGCTTGGTACATCATCTCTTTAGAGAACTTTAGATTTTCTAATAGCTGAATAGCACTATCTTTTATATTTGGAGCAAAACCGATCTTTTCCTTTTTGATTTGTTCGAGTGTAAAACCTCTCTTTAATAAATAGTTCAGTGCTTCTTTCCCTTCAGCAGTTGACACTAAAATATTATGATAGTTATCTACCATAATCTCATGCATTTTAATGAGTTGAAGCTCTTTTGAATTCACATTCGTTTGTTTATGTTTAACTTTAATACCCGAACGCTCGCCAAGAGATTGTAATGCTTCATTGAAGGGAAGATTTTCCATCTCCATATAAAAATCAATTACTGATCCATTTGCTCTACAACCGAAGCAATAATAACTTCCCGTATCTTTATAAACGTTAAAAGAAGGTGTTTTTTCGTTATGAAATGGACAAAGCCCAACGTAGTTATTACCTCTTTTTTCTAAATCAACATATTCTGAAATGAGATCTACAATGTCAGTAGATTCTTTTACTTGATCCACTACAGATTTTTCTGCCATTCAATACACCTCTATAAATTCATAATTCTAATAATCTCACTCGCGGTTTCTTCTATCGCTTTATTTGTAACATTGATTGTACAGCAACCAATTTTTTTAACTGTTTGATGGAAATACTCGAGTTCCGCTTCGATTCTTTCGTTTTGCCCGTATTTAGCATTTTCAAGTAAACCAAGTTGCTCGAGTCGTCTTTTTCGGATTTCAAACAGTGAAGATGGATCAATTTCTAAACCGATACATTTATTAGGGTCGATTTCAAATAGTTGTTCTGGTAATTCGACTTCTGGGACAAGTGCAATATTAACAACTTTATACCCCCTATATGCTAAAAACTGTGAAAGTGGTGTTTTAGATGTTCTCGAAACACCAATTAATACGATATCTGCATATTTTAAACCAGATGGGTCTCTACCATCGTCATAACGTACTGCGAATTCAATCGCTTCTATCTTTTTGAAATAGTCCGCGTCGAGTTTATGGACACGACCAGGTTCATATAACGGTCCATCCTCTAGCTTTTCTTTCAACATATCCATAACTGGTGTCATAACGTCTACAAATGGAATATTGAGTTGTGTTAGTTTCTCTACAATATACTTTGAAAGCTCTGGTTTAATGAAAGTGAAAATTACAACGACATTATCTAATTTAATCGATTGAATGAAATTATCGATATCCTTTACATCAGTTAAATGTGCATATCTCTTTAAATTTCTTTCTTCTACTACAACATCAAATTGAGATAGTGCTGCTCGTGCAACTACTTCTCCAGTTTCACCAATAGAATCTGATGCAATGACTATTTTTAAATTTTTCACGTATGATCATTCCTTTATAAAACGATAGATATATGTGTGATTGATACGTTTTGTTGCATTGTGAATACTTTAATTATATAATATATGTGACAGCGAGTTAAGAGTAGTGAAAGCTTAACGCATAAATTGGCATATAAAAGTAAATAACGAAATGAAGTAATTTTAAATTATAAATAAGGGTGGAACCGCGGGTATATACTCGCCCCTGGGTAACATTTTTTGTTATCCAGTTTTTTTATGTAAAAGGAGAATGAAAATGTCAGAAGAAAAAAAGTACTCAATGGAAGAAATTGTAAACTTCGCGAAAACGAGAGGTTTTGTGTTCCCTGGTTCTGAAATCTATGGTGGTCTTGCGAACACTTGGGATTACGGTCCACTTGGAATCGAATTAAAAAACAACGTCAAACAACAATGGTGGAAAAAATTCATTCAAGAATCTCCATATAACGTTGGAATCGATGCATCTATTTTAATGAACCCTAAAGTATGGGAAGCATCAGGTCACTTAGAAAACTTTAACGACCCGATGATCGACTGTAAAGCATGTAAAGCACGTCTTCGTGCAGATAAGCTGATTGAAGAACATATGCATAAAACAGACGATAGCTTTGTTGCTGATGGTATGGAATTCGATGAGATGAGTAAACTCATTGACGATGAAGGTATTAACTGTCCAGTGTGTGGTGCACATGACTTTACTGAAATTCGTCAATTTAACTTAATGTTTAAAACGAGCCAAGGGGTAACAGAAGATTCTTCTACAGATATTTTCTTACGTCCTGAAACAGCTCAAGGAATTTTCGTTAACTTTAGAAATGTACAACGTTCGATGCGTAAAAAATTACCATTTGGTATCGGTCAAATTGGTAAATCATTCCGTAACGAAATTACTCCAGGTAACTTTACGTTCCGTACGCGTGAATTCGACCAAATGGAATTACAGTTCTTCTGTAAACCAGGTACTGAATTAAAGTGGTTTGATTACTGGAGAGATTTTGCTGAGACTTGGTTAAAAGACTTAGATATTGATATGGATAAAATTAGAATTCGTGCACACGATGAAGATGAGTTATCACACTACTCTAACTCTACAGTTGACTTTGAGTACTTATTCCCATTCGGCTGGGGAGAGTTATGGGGTATCGCATCTCGTACAGACTTCGACTTATCTAAACATATGGAGTTCTCTGGTGTTGATTTTAAATACCATGATCCAGAAACGAACGAAAAATACGTACCATTTGTTATCGAGCCGTCACTCGGTTTAGACCGTATGACACTTGCATTTTTAGTCGATGCATATGAAGTTGAAGACTTAGGCGAAGGACAAGAGCGTAACGTCTTAAAGTTACACCATAAACTTGCACCATTTAAAGCAGCAGTGTTACCACTATCTAAAAAGTTAAGTGAAGATGCAATGAAAGTATACGAGCAACTTGCTCCAGACTTCAACATCGAATTTGATGAAAGTCAATCTATCGGTAAACGTTACCGTCGTCAAGACGAAATAGGTACACCGTATTGTATTACGTTTGACTTCGACTCTGTTGAAGATAATAAAGTAACAGTACGTGACAGAGATACGATGGAACAAGAACGTATTGCTATCGCTGACTTAAATGACTACTTAAAAGAAAAAATGAAATAATAATAAAGCAGTGTCGTAAATAATTTACGACACTGTTTTTATATTTGAAGTAACTTTCTCGTTTTAAAAAATTCTCCGGTATATTCTTGAAACAACATATCGACAAACTTAAAAAGTTTCTTTCCGTCTTCTTCACCGATATTAATAGAGTTTAAATGTTCGACTTGAACGTGCTTTAAAAATGCTGCTAAATAGATTGAGCGGCTACTCACATATACTGAGCGCTCTAAATGTTCTTCATCATAATGATCATTACATATGACACCGTGGTATTTAAACGAATATCGGTTCATGTTCTCATAACTATAACTGCCACATAATACACATTTGTCAACATTTAATAGTGCACCGTACATTGGAAATAGTTTTATAATGACAAAACTTAACACCGAATATTTTTCATTTTTATCATCGAGTAATTTAAACGCTTGATGCATTAGTCGGTATAACGACGGATCAGCGATTTCTTCGTCTGTCACTCGACTAATGAGTTCAACGATATAACTCGCTATCGTATACGTGTCAAAATCATTGTTAATGGTATTGTACCCATCGATGATATCAATTTCTGTTAATGTGCCCATACCTCGGTGTCTTGAATACGTAAATAACGTATGTTTATAGCCTTGTTTTAAACTATTAAACGGACTTCTTGGCTTGTTAAATCCACGTGCCATTAACGGTACAAGTGCACCATGTTCACTGAGTACTGTGATAATTTTACTGGACTCACTATAATTCGTTTGTCGAATCATGAATCCTTTATTTTGGTGGATCAAACTATCACCTAATATTCTTCGTCTTTATAGCCTAAGCTTCTAATAAATTGAGGTTTGTTTCTCCAGTCTTTTTGGACTTTTACCCATAATTCTAAATACACTTTGTCTCCAAGTAATGCCTCGATATCTATACGTGCAAGCGTACCAACTCGCTTTAGCATCTTACCACCTTTACCGATGACCATACCTTTTTGAGAATCACGTTCGACGTAAATCGTCGCTTCGACTTTTACTTTTTCGCCGTCATTTTCTCGCTTCATCTTCGTTACTTCAACGCCAATTGAATGTGGAATTTCTTGTTCAGTTAATAGTAAAATCTTTTCACGAATTAACTCCGAAACGATAAAATGCTCTGGATGATCCGTAATTCTGTCTTTTGGATAATACATAGGGCCTTCTTCAAGGTGTGATTCAATAACATCTAATAACTGACCCGTATTTGTGCCTTGTAATGCACTAATTGGTACGACATCACTAAATTCAAAATCAGTTGTATATCGTTCAATAATTTCAGGTAACTCATCAGGGTGAATTAAATCGATCTTATTGATGACTAAAATAACAGGTGTATCTGTATCTCTAATCATATTTATGACGAATTCGTCCCCAGGACCTTTTTTCTCAGTTGCATTTACGACGAATAAAATCACTTCGGTTTCACGTAGCGTTCGTTTAGCAACGCGCATCATATGTTCACCGAGCTGATGTTTTGGTTTATGAATACCCGGTGTGTCGATAAAAATCATTTGTGCTGTTTCTGTCGTATACACACCTTGAATTTTATTTCTCGTCGTTTGTGGTTTATCACTCATAATCGCGACTTTTTGACCGAGCACATGATTCATAAATGTCGATTTACCAACGTTTGGTCGCCCGACTATTGTAATAAAACCAGATTTAAATGTTGACATTAATCCATATCCTTTCCGCTAAATCCAAGTGGTAACAATTCATCGACCGTCTTTTTAATGCAGCGCTTATCTTTACTTAACATATAGACTGGCATATCATCATGAGTTAGTTCTTTTAATACTTGACGACATACACCACATGGACTCGCTGGATCTTTAGCATCTGTAATTACAACACATGCTTTAAACTTTGTAATCCCTCTTGCATACGCAGAAACAAGTGCTGTACGTTCTGCACAAATTGTCGCTGGATACGATGCGTTTTCGATATTTGCACCGTACACGTATTCATCGTCTTCAGTAATGAGTAATGCACCAACATTAAATTCAGAATACGGTGTATAAGCGTTTTGTTGTGCTTTGATTACTTCATCGTACCATTCATCTTTAAAAATCCCATCATCAATAATTGCCATTTATAACACTCCTATCAATTTTAATAACTTTGGTAGTAATATGATTACACCAATTAAGGCTGCGTAAATACTCGAAAGTAATACTGCAAAACTTGCGATATCTTTTGCATATTTTGCATGTTGTTCAAAATCACTCGTTACGAGGTCAACGACCTCTTCGATTGCTGTATTTAAAGCCTCTGTAAGTAGCACTAAAAATATTGCACTTAATATAAAGAGCCATTCCGTCATATTAATAGATAAAAAATAAGATACGATGATAACACATACTGCACTTACTAAATGTAAGACGTAATGAGAGTCTTTTGTAACGAGTCGTAGAAATCCAGAAAATGGATATTTAAATCGCTTCATGTTAATCTCTCGAGATTCCAAATGCATCTAATATTTCTTTTTGAAGGCCGAACATTTCTTTTTCATCTGCTTTAGTCATATGATCATATCCAAGTAAATGTAAAAATCCATGTAAAGATAAAAACATTAATTCACGTTTATATGAGTGACCATATTCTTCTGCTTGCTCTTTCGCACGATTAGTATTAATAATAATATCTCCAAGAGTTACTGGCATTCCTGGAATTTCTATATCATCATTTTCATCGTCTAAAAAGGCAAATGAAATCACGTCTGTCACTTCGTCTTTATTTCGATAATCTCTGTTAATTTCTTTTATTTCATCTTCTGAAACAAAAGATATAGATACTTCAGCATCTTCACTTTGTTTTAAAAACTCATATGAATAATTAAGTAGTGATTCTATATCTTCTTTTTCTAAATCTGACGAATAATTCTCATCGTCTAAAAAATCAATCGTTAACATTTAAATCACCTGCTTCATATGCACGAATTATTCTTGATACAAGTGGGTGTCTCACAACGTCTTGATCTGTAAAGTGATTAATTTGAACGCCACGTACGTTTCTTAATCGTTCTACACTTTCAATTAAGCCACTTCTCGTTTTACTCGGTAAGTCAATTTGTGTTTCGTCTCCTGTGACGACCATTTTAGAACCAAATCCAAGACGTGTTAAAAACATCTTCATCTGCATTGAAGTCGTATTTTGTGCTTCATCTAATATGATAAATGCGTCATTTAACGTACGTCCTCTCATATACGCAAGAGGTGCCACTTCAATGATGCCACGTTCGATAAGACGATCCGTATGTTCTTGACCTAAAATTGCATGTAGACCGTCATATAACGGACGTAAATACGGGTCCACTTTTTCTTTTAAATCACCAGGTAAAAATCCTAGGTTTTCTCCTGCTTCTACTGCTGGTCTTGTTAATACGATTCTTTTAATATCATTATCTTTTAACATTTGGCACGCAATAACGACAGCTAAAAATGTTTTACCTGTACCTGCTGGTCCGATACCAAAGGTTAAGTCGCTGTTTTTAATATGATTGACGTATATTTGTTGTCCAGTTGTTTTAGCTCGAACCGGTTTACCTCTATAATCTTTTGCGATCTCTTCTTTGTATAGATCTTCTAAATATTCTAACGTGTCCTTTTCTGCCATTTGAATTGCAGATTGTAAGTCACGTAAAGTTACTTGATGACCTTGTTGCTTTACGCGAAGTAAGGCCATTAAAATATTATATATTTTTACTTCTGTTTCTTCATTATCACTTTGAATTTTAACTTCATGTCCATTTGAACGAATCTCAGCGTCATATTCATCTTCTAAAACTCGAATATGGGAATCGTTTACCCCTAAAATTTGTTGTGCGTCGTCCAAATTATCAAAATGTATCACTTTTGGCATGTACTTACCCTCTCTGTTTTGAAGTATAACTATTTTTTAGATTACCTAAAATATACCATAAATAGTGATATAACTATAGTCACGAACACTACATGGATGATTTCTAATATCCCAAGTTGCTTTGGTTTCCATCCTCTCCCGTAGACATAAACCGCTCTTATAAAACCAAATGTAAATGCGATACCGACTACCGGATGGTAAATAAAACCAGCTACCATAGTTATAAAATGATAAATAAATGACGCCCATTTATAAGTCGGATTGTTTTTCTCACGAATGACTGTTTTAACAACGAGTGCTGATCCAATGAAATATAGTGTCGATACAATCATCACAAAATATAAATTAAACGTCATTTCATGAGTATTTAAGAATGCTGTTGCACTACCTGCTAAACTGAAAATGATAATTGCTGCTATATTATTCAGCATATTTCTTTCATCGCGTGTGTAGGAAAAATAAGCATTCAATATACCGAATGGAATCATACATAGGAAAAAGAAAATGACTCTATAATCAGTAACAATCGGATAAATTAGAATTAGAAGCGATAGACTCGTAAAAAGAAGCGCACTATTTAAAACTTCATATTCTTTACGTTTAATTCTTTTAAAAAAATAAAGTATATGATCAGCTGCAAAAAATATGAGTAACCATCCAACAATAAAAAACAGTTGTGAAGGATGGAATCCACTTGCAACCATTCCTAATATAGGTGGCATAAAAACCATCGCCCAAGCACCATGCTGATTTTGCTTTTTAAATTTAAACTCCATTACTCACACCTCTCCTCCATTATACAATGAATACTAATGTAAATAAAAAAGAGCTAGGTAATTACCTAACTCTTCTCATCTTACTTTTCGGCGGACCGAGAATCTCTTTCATCACGATACCGTTAACGACTGCTTCTTTATCGAATGATAACTTTTTATTGTACGGACTATCGTCAAAGATAACTTGTTTTACTTCATCAGTTCCATTCGTGAGATCTGATTTTTCTTTATTTTTTTGTAGCTCTGCGACTTTCTTTTTCGCTTCATCCGCTTGACGCTGTCTTTCTCTAAGTCGTTCTTTTTCACGTTTATATTTGTCCTCAACGGCCTTTTTAGAAGTTTTGTCTAACTTAGGTTTTCCTTGTTGTGTTGTCGTCTCTTGCTTTAAGTCCGTAAATTCTTTTTTTAAACGTTTAAACTCGTCCACCGCTTCAGTTTTTGATTTTTGATATTTTTCATTTAGTTTATCAAAATCAATATTTCTTGGATTCTTAGATTGCTTTTCCTTTTCTTTAGCATCATTGAGATATGATATTATCCCACCAATAGCAAAAATTATTAATGGTACGAGTAACTCCATATTATCACTTACTCTTCTTCATTATATTTCGTTGGATCTGTCATCTTGTTAATAGAATCTCTCATTTTAGTATCTGCTTCGATGTTTTTTAAGTCATAGTATTCACTTACAGTGATACGGCCTTCCTCTAAAGCTTTTGCAAATGCAAGTGGTACTCTAGATTCAGATTCTACAACTTTAGCGTGCATCTCTTGGACACGTGCTTTCATTTCTTGCTCTTCTGCTACAGCCATTGCACGGCGCTCTTCAGCTTTTGCTTGAGCGATATTTTTATCTGCCACAGCTTGTTCAGTCTGAAGGTCTGCACCGATGTTTTTACCGATATCTACGTCAGCGATATCGATCGATAGAATTTCAAACGCAGTTCCTGAGTCTAACCCTTTTTCAAGTACAGTTTTTGAAATTAAATCTGGGTTTTCTAATACAACTGTGTGATGTTTTGAAGAACCGATAGTCGATACGATACCTTCACCGACACGTGCTACAATTGTTTCTTCACCTGCACCACCGACGAGTCGATCGATGTTCGCACGTACTGTAATACGCGCTTTCGCTTTCACTTCGATACCGTTCATTGCAACACCGGCAATAAATGGCGTTTCGATAACTTTCGGGTTAACTGACATTTGAACTGCTTCTAAAACGTCACGGCCTGCTAAGTCAATTGCTGCACAGCGTTCAAACGTTAAGTTAATATCTGCACGTTGTGCCGCAATTAATGCATCAATTACTCTGTCTACGTTACCACCAGCTAAGTAGTGTGATTCTAATTGGTTTGTCGTTACGTCAATACCAGCTTTACGTGCTTTAATTAACGGTTCTACAACACGTTTTGGTTTAACTTTTCTTAAACGCATACCAATTAACGTAAATATACCAATCTTAACTCCAGCAGCTAATGCTGAAATCCATAATCCTACTGGAACAAAAGATAAAATAAACATTACCGCTATAAAAATAACGACAACGAATAATATAAGTGAGATTAAACCACCTGTCATTAATTATCCACCTCTTCATTTTTTATCGGTCTAACAACAATTCGAGTACCTTCAACGAAGATCACTTTTACTTTAACGTCTCTTTCTATAAAAGTTCCCTCTGCTACCGCATCAATTCTATTATCATCGATTATTACTGTTCCAGAAGGTCTTAATGGTACTGCAGTCACTCCTACTTTTCCAAGTAGATAAGAACGGTCATCAAATGAAGTATAACCACTTTCGCTGTCTGTCGCGTCTGTCAAGACAAAACGCTTCCATAATGGGACTCTCTTCTTTTTCATTTTGACTAAAACACCTACCTCTATCGCAACTAAAATGATAATGAGAAATACGATAACACTATAAAGCATTGGGTCATTCGTTATAAATATAATACTTATAAAGAGTAAAATCGTTCCGATGACGCCGAGTACTAATCCGAAGATAAAAAACTCTAAAACGATTAGTGCAGACGCAACTAATAGTAATAACAACGCAAACACACTCGACTCGTTTACGAGTATATGTCCGAGATAAAATGTGAAGATCGAAAATATACTCAGTACACCAACGAAATTAATTTTTTGTGAAAAGAGTTGATATGTAAGTCCTAGAAAGAACGTTAACAAAAGAATTGTTGAAACGACTGGACTCGATATAAAGTTAATAATATTTATCAATAACCCGTTCACGTTGAATTCCTCCATTTTATTATACATAACTCCATTAATTTTTTATATAAAAAAGGGGATGATTCTCATCATCCCTTTATTTATAATTCTGTTACTCGAGGGAGTTACACGAATTATCTAAATTTACGTTTACGTGCCGCTTCTGATTTTTTCTTACGTCTTACAGAAGGTTTTTCGTAATATTCTCTTTTACGTGCTTCTTTAATCGTACCGCTTTTAGAAACTGTACGCTTGAAACGACGTAACGCATCTTCGATAGATTCGTTTTTTCTTACTACTGTTTTAGTCATCGTGTTCCCCTCCCTCCGAAATAACACAAAGAGCAAATATTTAAGATATTAAAAGAATATCTAGTGTATATTATATTATAAATTTAATAATATGGTCAAGGTGTTTTAATATTCTGAATTACTTTTTTCACCTAGAACAATTTTCACACCACTTGATGCACCAAGTCTTGTTGCACCTTTTTCAATCATTTGTAATGCGTCTTCTTTAGAGCGGATGCCCCCACTTGCTTTAACACCGAGTGCATCTCCAACTGTTGACTTCATTAGCGTAACGTCTTCTACTGATGCTCCTCTCCCGTTAAATCCTGTTGAAGTTTTAACGAAATCTGCACCTGCTTTTTTAGAAAGTTCACTCGCTGTTACGATCTCATCAGGAGTTAGTAACGCTGTTTCAATAATTACTTTAACAAGCGCTTCACCTTTAACATTTACGACTGCTTCTATGTCTTTTTGAACCGTTTCTAAATCTCCAGTTTTTAATGCGCCGATATTAATGACCATGTCAATTTCATCAGCACCATTACGAATCGCTTGAACCGTTTCAAACTGTTTAACTTCTGACGTCGTCGCTCCGAGTGGGAATCCAACAACTGTACAAACTTTCGTGTCGCTACCTTCAAGTAGAGACTTACATAGCTCAACGTGTGACGGATTCACACAGACGCTAAAGAAATTATATCGTTTTGCTTCTTCACATAATTTTTTAATATCGTCTGTTGTTGTATCTGGTTTTAATAATGTGTGATCGATATATCGTTCTATTTTCATTTAAATCCTACTTTCCATATGTGCAGCTTCACTTGTGTGCACATGTCTTTCTAAATAATCGTACTGTTTTACCATCGGTTTTTCGAGTACTTTAACGATTTCACCTTTTGATACTGGATAACCTGGCTCTGTCACTTTAACTTTAACGAGTTCACCAGTTAGGCTTTCATCTCCATCTACTGCTACTTTCATGTAATTATCCGCATGTCCAACGAGAATACCGTCTTCCATTTTTTCAGGAATAATTTCTAATACGTCATCTTTAAACTTCTCAGCATAGCTTAACGCAAGTGCGTCCGATAACTCGATGAGTTTTTTTACGCGCGCTTCTTTCGTTTCATTATCGATTTGATCTTTCATACGTGCAGCTGGTGTTCCTGTACGTGTTGAGTACGGGAATACGTGTAATTCTGAGAAATGATGCTTTTTAATGAAATCATATGTTTCCATAAACTCTTCTTCTGTTTCACCAGGGAATCCAACGATAACATCTGACGTAATCGCAGCACCTGGCATCATTTCTTTAAGTCTTAAAATACGAGATTCATAAAAGTCCATCGTGTACTTACGTCTCATACGTTTTAAAACAGTATCTGATGCAGATTGAACAGGTATATGGAAGTGTCTTACAATTTTATTTGAATGATAAATAACTTCGAGTACTTCATCTGTTAATTGCGACGCTTCGATACTAGAGATTCTTAAGCGATTAAGACCTTCGACTTTTTCGAGATCTCTTAGTAACATCGCTAAGTTATAATCTTTTAAGTCTTCACCGTATCCACCAGTATGAATACCTGTTAAAATGATTTCTTTATAACCCGCTTCAACAAGTTTTTCTGCTTGTTCAATTACCTTTTCAGGGTCTCTAGAGCGCATTAAACCACGTGCCCACGGAATAATACAAAATGTACAGAAGTTATTACACCCTTCTTGAATTTTTAATGTCGCACGTGTGCGGTCTGTAAAGTACGGTACGTCCATTTCTTCAAACGTACGTTTTTTCATAATATTTTGAACGCGGTTAATCGGTTGACGTTCTTCATGATACTGTTCGACATAGTCAATTAACTTATCGCGATTTTCTGTTCCGATAATTATATCAACACCAGGTATTGCCTCGATTTCTTTTGGTGCAGTCTGAGCATAACATCCAGATACTGCAATGACCGCATCTGGATTTTGACGAATCGCTCGACGAATCACTTGACGTGACTTTTTATCACCTGTATTTGTTACTGTACAAGTGTTCACAACGAAAACATCTGCATTATCTTCGAATTCAACGCGTGAATATCCTGCATCTTTAAAAATTTGCCACATCGCTTCAGTTTCGTAATGGTTTACTTTACAACCGAGCGTTGAAAAGGCAACTGTTTTTTCCATCTATATCAAATCTTTCTTTTAAAATAATCATCAGCTATTTTAACATAATGAAAAGTGCGCTTCAATAAACGTTAATTATATATGCTGTCGATCACCGATAACATATATAAAGGTGCGGTCTCTGCACGTAATATACGTTTCCCGAGTTGAACAATTGTAAAGTTATTATGTGACGCGACTTCACTCTCTGTAAATCCACCTTCAGGCCCAAAAATAATTGCGATATGATTATCTTCTTTATTTAAAGCAGATGCGAATTTTTTATTTTCTTGAAGTCGAACATCTTCATAAGCAATAAAGACGTTGTCATACTGTGAAAAGTCAATGGACTTTAGTTTACCTAGAAATTCAATCGTAGGAATCGTATTACGTTTTGACTGTTCGCTTGCCTCTGTTACTATTTTTTCAAAACGTATTTTACGTTTTTGTTTTTTCTTTTCATCAAGCTTCACAACTGAGCGATCTGCGTCATAAAAATAGAAATGTTCCGCACCGAGTTCGGTACTTTTTTGCAACATAAAATCGAGTTTATCTCCTTTTAAAATCGGAGCATATACACTCACTTTAATGTTGCTCTCTACACTTTGAATCGTAGAAATCACTTCTATTTTAAACGGGGTGTCTTCAATTATTTTCACGATAAAAACATCTTTGTTTTTGTCCACAACTTCTATTTTGTCACCAATAGACATACGCATCACATTAAAAATGTGATGCGTATCTATATTTAAGTCTGTATAAATTTCGTTTTCTTGTAAAACAGTATCTACAAAATATCTTTGCATAGCACTTATCCTTTTTTAGATAGTATACTCACCCATCCATCGTCTTCTAAAACTTCGATTATACTAAATCCAGCATCCTTTAATTGTGAAAGAATATCTTCTTTTTTCTCTACAATAATACCACTTGAGATAAAGTAACCGCCATCGTTTAATACTCGATAAGAATCTGTAATCATATCCTCAATAACATGAGCTAATATATTCGCAACGACTATATCATAATTTTTTGTTTCATTTTTTAATAAGTCCGCTGCTCTTAAGTCGACAGGTTTAGTGTCATTTAAATTAAAGTTTTCTTCAGCAACTGTTAATGATAACGTGTCGATATCTGTTGCTGTTAAGTCTCTCGCGCCCATTAAATACGCGCCGATTGTTAGAATCCCAGACCCTGTACCAACATCAATCACTTTATGTTCTGGTCGAATGATTTTTTCGATAAACGTTAAACACATCGACGTCGTCGGATGGTCTCCTGTACCAAATGCCATTCCTGGATCAAGCTTAATTAAACGGTCATTAGCGTCATATTCATAATCATCCATTTCCCATGACGGAACGATGACAAATGACTCTGACACTCTAAAACTATGGAAATACTTCTTCCATTCATTTTCCCAATCCGCTTCTTCTACAGTATCCACTGTAACTTCAATCTCGTCACGATTAATGATTGCTTCATTTTCAGAAATGAACTGATTAATAAGGTTCAGCTTTTCATCAAGATTTTCCGTCTCATCGTAATATACTGAAATACGAATATCTGACTCTGGATAATCACTTTCGTTTAAACGGAATTTATGTTCGAAATCATCGATATTACTTTTCATTAAATCAACTGAATAATCGACAGAAATACCATTAGAAATATCTGTTAAAAATAGAGATAGTGGTGCTTCATTTTCAATCTGTGAGTGTAACGAAATTTTATACCACTTCATAATTAGTCCCCTTTAAAGAATCGACGTGCTTTATCTGTAAATGATTCTTGCGATCCTTTTACTTGATTACCGTTTAGTTCGGCCAGTCTTCTAAATAATTCTTTTTCTTCTTCTGAAAGTTTCGTCGGTGTCTCTACTCGAATTGTAACGATTTGGTCACCAAAACCAAATCCATTGACGTTTTTAACACCTTTTTCTCTAAGACGTAATTTACGTCCAGACTGAGTGCCTGCTTTCACGTCGATTTCAACTGGTCCGTGTAATGTCGGTACTTTTACTTGGTCACCAAGCGCTGCTTGTGAGAACGTAATAGATAATTCATAGTGAATATCGTCACCATCACGTACGAACTCTTTGTCTGGTTTCACTCTAAATGCGATATAAAGGTCACCCGCTGGTCCACCGTTATATCCAGGTTCACCATATCCTTGAAGACGTACTTGTTGTCCGTTATCAATACCTTCAGGAATAGTCACTTCGATTTCAACATCTTTTTGTATTGTTCCTTTTCCGTGACACTTATCACATGGATGTTCGATTTCTTGACCTGTTCCTCCACATGTTGGACATGTACGTTGTGTTCTAATTTTACCGAATGGTGTATTTTGTTCTACATTGACGTTACCTGTTCCTGAACACGTTGAACATGTCTTTTTAGACGTTCCGGCTTTTGCTCCGCTTCCATCACAATGATCACATTCAACTTCTTTTGTGATTGTGACAGTCTTTTTACCTCCGAAAACCGCTTCTCTAAAGTCGATTGTCATCGTATATTGTAAATCGTCACCTTGGCGTGGTGCATTTGGGTCTTGACGACGGCTTCCACCGAAGAAACTTGAGAATATATCTTCAAATCCTCCAAATCCACTTCCACCGAAGTCATTAAATCCACCGCCGAATCCTCCAGTACCATCAAATGCACTATGTCCAAACTGATCATACTGACGACGTTTTTCATCGTCATATAGTACGTCGTATGCTTCTGTTACTTCTTTAAATTTTTCGTCTGCGCCTTCTTCTTTGTTAATATCTGGGTGATATTTCTTAGACAGTTTACGATATGCGCGCTTAATTTCTTCTTTTGTTGCGTCTTTGTTTACGCCTAATACGTCATAATAATCTTTTTTAGTAGCCAATTTTTCTCCTCCAACATACAAATATTACCATTTAAAAAAGTCAAAGCCAAATGCATTGGCTTTGACTTTAAGAGTCTATCTATATTACTTGTTGTCGTCTTCGTTAACTTCTTTAAAGTCCGCATCTACAACGTCATCATCTTGAGCTGGTTGACTAGCGTCACCTTGTTCTTGTTGCATTTCTTGGTAGATTCTCATAGAAACTGCTTGAAGTGCTTGTTCAAGTGCTTCTTTCTTAGATTTAATTTCATCTAAGTTATTCTCTTCAAGTGCTTTTTGTAATGCATCTTTCGCTTCGTTTACGCTCGTTTTTTCATCTTCAGTAACTTTGTCGCCAAACTCTTCTAAAGTTTTACCACTTTGGAATACGAGTTGGTCTGCTTCGTTTTTAAGATCTGCTTCTTCACGACGTTTTTTATCTGATTCTGCATTTTCTTCTGCTTCTTTGATCATGCGTTCGATATCTTCGTCTGAAAGATTTGAAGATGCTTCAATTTTAATGCTTTGCTCTTTACCAGTTCCTAAGTCTTTTGCAGACACGTTTACGATACCGTTTTTGTCGATATCAAACGTAACTTCGATTTGTGGTACTCCACGTGGTGCTGCTGGAATGTCTGTTAATTGGAAACGTCCAAGCGTTTTGTTGTCTGCAGCCATCTCACGCTCACCTTGTAGAACGTGGATATCTACTGCTGGTTGGTTATCTGCTGCTGTAGAGAACACTTGTGATTTACTAGTTGGGATTGTCGTATTTCTTTCAATTAAAATTGTGTTTACGCCACCCATTGTTTCAATACCAAGTGATAACGGTGTAACGTCGAGTAATACTACGTCTTTTACATCTCCAGATAATACTCCACCTTGGATTGCTGCACCCATTGCAACAACTTCGTCTGGGTTAACAGAGCGGTTGATTTCTTTACCTGTTTCTTTTTTGATTGCTTCTTGTACTGCTGGAATTCTCGTTGAACCACCGACTAAAATAACTTCGTCAAGATCTGAGAAACTTAAGCCAGCATCTTTAATTGCGTTACGTACAGGAATCATTGTTCTTTCAACTAAATCGTGTGTTAACTCATCAAATTTAGAACGCGTTAATGTCGTTTCTAAGTGTAATGGACCTGCTTCTCCTGCACTAATGAATGGTAGAGAAATTTGTGCTGATGAAACACCTGATAAGTCTTTTTTCGCTTTTTCAGCTGCATCTTTTAAGCGTTGCATCGCCATTTTATCTTGTGATAAATCAATGCCGTTGTCTTTTTTGAAGATGTCTACTAAGTAGTCGATGATTTTTTCGTCAAAGTCATCTCCACCTAGTTTGTTATCCCCACTCGTAGCTAGTACGTCGAACACACCGTCACCAAGTTCTAAAATAGAAACGTCGAACGTACCTCCACCTAGGTCAAATACGAGTACTTTTTCTTCCTCTTCTTCTTTGTCTAAACCATATGCTAACGCTGCAGCTGTTGGTTCGTTAATGATACGCTCTACTTCAAGACCAGCGATTGTACCTGCGTTTTTAGTCGCTTGACGTTGTGAGTCATTGAAGTATGCTGGAACTGTAATAACTGCATGTGTCACTTTTTCACCTAAATAGCTTTCTGCTGTTTCTTTTAAATCTTGTAAAATCATCGCAGAGATTTCTTCTGGTGTATATGATTTACCTGCAACTTCTACTTTATAGTCTGAACCCATGTGACGTTTAACACTCATCACTGTGTCAGGGTTAGTAATCGCTTGACGTTTTGCAACCTCACCAACTTGTCTTTCTCCATCTTTAAACGATACAACTGATGGTGTCGTTCTGTTACCTTCACGGTTAGCGATAACTTTCGCTTCTCCACCTTCTAATACTGAAACTACTGAGTTTGTAGTACCTAAGTCAATACCAATAATTTTAGCCATAATTAAAATTCCTCCATAAAATATCTATATTATATCTGTTAATATTATTCACTTACTTTGACCATGCTCGCTCGAATGACACGGTCTTTTAGTAAATACCCTTTTTGGAATTCTTCAATCACTACACCAGATTCAACACCGTCTTTTGCTTCCGTCATAATTGCTTGATGGAAATTCGGATCAAACGGTTCGTCTAATGCTTTGATTTGAGTAATTCCATTTGCTTCAAGTTTATTTAAAAAGTCGTTATAGACCATTTCAACACCCTTATGCAGTGATTCAAACGATTCAGAATCTCCTGTTTCTTGAAGCGCACGTTCTAAATTATCTAGCACCGATAATAGATCAGTCGCTAAACTTTGATTTTTATATTTGTTATTTCTTTCTGTTTCTTCTCTAGAACGTCTTTTAAAATTTTCAAATTCTGCATAAAGTTTTAAATATTTGTTTTCAGATTCATCCAGTTGTTCCTCTAACTGTTCTACTGGATTTTCTTCTACTTCTTCAACTTCTTCGATTTCTTCCAAATCTTCGTTCTTTTCTTCTGTAAGTTCTTCAGTTTCTTTTAGTTCTTCTTCTTGTATGTTTTCATTCTTCTTTTCCACGCACTAACTCTCCTTTTGATTAAATGCATGTAATAATGTGATTATTTTTTGATACCCCATAATTTCTGGGCCAATCACCATCAAGTTAGCCGTCACATCGTTATAAGTGACGTTTGTTGATACGATTGATAAAAGTTCATAGTTTTCATCGATTTCTTCACCAAAACGTACTTCAACTTCACGACTATGTGATCGTAATTGTGGAAGTTTTGCATGCTCAATGTCATTGTAAAGTTGAGTGAGCGTTTCTACATCAGTTTCAAAGTCTCTCAGTAAAAATCCGAGTCCTGAGTAAAACGATACTGTTTTCTCATCGCCTAGGTTCTCGATTTTTTCGGATAATTTTAATAAAAACTGCTGTAACAACGGATTGTTTTTAACGAGATGCGTTTTAACAATATTAATTGCTTCTTTAATAGAAGCATCAATAAGTAATACATTTAAGTCTCTCATTAACACATCTAAATCGTGCTGTTTTATATCTCGTGACTTTCGAATCGTCACTTGCTTTACCGCTTCACTATCTAACACGATGACTAAAAGCACAAGCGCGTCTGAAATCGATGTGAGGTAAACACCTTTAACTACTTCTTTTTCATCTGTTAATGTAACGTAAGTTAAATGTTGTGTTTTGTTGCTAAGTGTATGCGCAATACCTTGTCCTAAACGATTTAAATTCGACTCATTAAAATCAAATTTAAAGTCGATTTTAGCTGGCATACTTTCAATATCTCGTTGAATATCTTCGATGTACTTTCTAAGACCTTTTCTCGATGGAATTCGTCCCGATGAAGTATGTGCTTTAGAAAGATATCCAAAATTTTCTAACTCTGCCATTTCGTTACGAATAGTAGCACTAGAAACATCTAATGGATATTTCTCTAACAATCGTTTTGAACTAATCGGTACGCTCACATTTAAAAAATCATCTACAATAAAATGAAGAATGATCTCTTGACGTTTTGTAAGCATCCTTTCACCTCATTAGCACTCATCATCTCTTAGTGCTAATTCTATAATAATCAATAGGTCAAAGAATGTCAAGACTTAACCCTCAATCGATTAAAAAATCAATAAACACGTCGTTTCCAACCATTTTCCCTTGCTCTGTCAACGATAAATATTCTCCGTTTATTTGTAAATTATTTTGATTAATATGCTTTTCAATAACATCTCCATATATATCAAAAAGAGAAACTCCATATTTATCTTTAAACTGTTTGATTTTTAGTCCTTTGTTTAATCTTAAGTTTAAAAACATTTCTTCTTCGTACATCTCTTTATTAGTTAATTTATGAATTTCCTTAATCGCATTCGTATCTTCTTTCATACGATTAATATAGTGCGGTACTGGTTTTACATTAAAATATCTTTCTCCATTTACATATCCATGGCTCCCAGCACCTGCACCGTAATATTCATTGTTTTTCCAGTATGTCTTATTATGCATCGATTCATACTTTGGATATGATGAAAAATTTGATATCTCATATTGGTGATAACCTATTTCTTTTAAACCTTCCATTACACGCTCATATCTTTTTCCTTCTACTTCAGAATTTGCTATGTGTAATTTCCCTTGTTTAATTTTGTTATAAAAAATCGTATGTTTTTCAATAATCAATGAATACCAAGAAATATGTTTTGGTTGTAACACTTTTATATTATTCAATGAGTCTTCAATATGTTGAGACGTTTCCCCAGGAAGGTTATACATAAGATCAATCGAGTAATTATCTAAACCAATTTTTTCCATATGATTAATAGAGCGATAAATATCATCAAAATTATGCGTACGTCCAAGAATTTTTAATAGCTCGTTATCAAATGTTTGTACACCGAGAGACACGCGATTTACACCGTATTCTTTTAATAGACTGATTTTTTCAGTCGTTAACTCATCTGGATTTGCTTCGAACGTATACTCATGACTGACATTAAAATTATCATTAATAAATGAAAGTAATCGTTCAAGCTGGTTCAGATTTAAAGCGGTTGGTGTTCCGCCACCGACGTATATCGTTTTTAAACTACGTTCTTTTAAGTACTTTAATTCTTTAATTAACATATCTACATACGTGTCGACTGGCTGATTGTCGATTAAAAACTTATTAAAGTCGCAATATGCACAAATTCGATTACAAAACGGAATGTGAATATATAGGCTATCCATAATTGCCTCCTTAAAAAAAATGAGAAATCATGAAACATGATTTCTCTTTTAAAATAATCAATTAGTCTTCATCCATACGTAATACTGCTAAGAAAGCTTCTTGTGGAATTTCAACTGAACCAACAGCTTTCATCTTCTTTTTACCTTCTTTTTGCTTTTCTAGTAGTTTACGTTTACGTGATACGTCCCCACCGTAACATTTAGCAAGTACGTTTTTACCAATCGATCGTATATTTGTACGTGAAATAATTTTGTTTCCAAGCGCTGCTTGAACAGGCACTTCAAATTGCTGACGTGGAATTAACTCTTTTAGTTTCTCTACGAGTGCACGGCCTCTTTGATATGCAAAGTCTCTATGAACGATAATACTTAATGCATCGACGACTTCGTTATTTAGTAAAATATCCATTTTAACTAATTTCGATTCTTTATATCCGATGATTTCGTAGTCTAAACTTGCATATCCTTTCGTATGAGACTTTAACGTATCGAAGAAATCAAATACGATTTCTGCTAATGGTATTTCATATTTAACATTCACGCGAATATCATCTAAATAATCCATCGTTATAAAGTTACCACGATTCTTCTGACAAAGTTCCATCACTGCACCAACATAATCGTTTGGTACCATAATCTCTGCCTTTACATAAGGTTCTTCGATATAATCAATTAAATCTTGTTTTGGCATTTGTGACGGGTTATCTACGTTATGTATTTCACCGTCTGTTGTATGCACTTTATAAATCACTGAAGGTGCTGTCGCAATTAAGTCAATACCAAATTCACGCTCTAGTCGTTCTTGGATAATCTCCATATGAAGCATTCCTAAAAAACCAGTACGATAACCAAATCCTAATGCTTGAGAAGATTCTGGTTCAAACTCTAATGCAGAGTCATTTAACTGTAATCTTTCAAGAGCTTCACGTAAATCTACATAGTCTCCAGAATCAATTGGATATAGTCCACAGTACACCATCGGGTTCATACGTTTATATCCAGGTAGCGGAGTATCTGTTGGGTTGTTTGCATGTGTAATCGTATCACCAACACGTGCGTCAGATACTGATTTTACTTGTGCTGCTAAAAATCCAACGTCTCCAACAGTTAGTTCGTCAACTGCCATTGGAGCTGGCGTATGTATGCCGACTTCAGTTACTTCAAATTCGGTACCTGTTTGCATCATACGAATTTTATCTCCAACTTTAACCGTACCGTCAAACACACGAATCGACGAAATAGCACCACGATATTGATCGTATTCAGAGTCAAAAATTAACGCTTTTAAAGGTGCACTTGGATCACCTTCAGGTGGTGGTACAGTGTCTACGATACTTTCTAATATATCATCGATACCAATATCCGCTTTTGCAGATGCGCGTACCGCATCGTCTTTATCTAGACCAATGACATCTTCAACTTCCTGTGCAACACGTTCTGGATCTGCAGCAGGTAAGTCTATTTTATTAATTACAGGTACTAATTCTAACTCGTTATCTAATGCAAGATAAACGTTCGCGAGTGTCTGTGCTTCGATACCTTGAGCAGCATCGACGACTAAAATTGCACCTTCACATGCCGCGAGAGAACGTGATACTTCATAAGAGAAGTCGACGTGCCCTGGTGTATCGATTAGGTGGAAAATATACTCTTCTCCATTTGGTCTTGTATATTTTAACTGAACAGCGTTTAACTTAATCGTAATACCACGCTCTTGTTCAAGCTCCATTGCATCGAGTAGTCTGTCGGACATATCACGTGCAGCTACTGATTCTGTATGCTCAAGTAATCGATCGGCTAATGAAGATTTCCCGTGATCGATATGAGCTATAATAGAAAAGTTTCTAATTTTCTTTTGTCTTTCTAAACGCTTTTTGTCGTCCATAATATATCCAACACCTTTACTAACAATTGAATTAATTATATCAATTTCATATAGTTTCATCAATTCATTTTGAAAGTGTACATTGCATTACACTTGTAAATCTGATAGAATATTTTTGTTGCAATCAAAGTTGTACAACTTTTAACTCTGGAGGTGCAAACATGGCTAACATTAAATCAGCAATTAAACGTGTTAAAACTACACAAGCAGCTACTGAACGTAACATTGCTCAAAAGAACGCAATGCGTACTGCAATCAAAGCTGCAGAAACTGCGAAAGAGAACAACGCTGAAAATGTTGAAGAATTAGTAAACAAAGCAATCAGCTTAGTTGATAAAGCTTCTAACAAAAACTTATTACACAAAAATAAAGCAAGTCGTTTAAAATCTAAACTTGCTAAGTAAAGAAAACTTCCTAATTTTAGGAAGTTTTCTTTTTTTATATTTTGCTTATGAATACTTCAAATAAAGCTTCGCTATCTAAATACGTTGATTTTAACTCATAATCCATATCTCTAATTAACACCATTTTTTGAAGTAATACTTCTAACGGATACTGATTGACTTGAGACATCGCTAATTTCACACGATACGGATGCACTTTTAAACGACTACTAATTTCATCTTGACGCATTCCCTCGTTCATTAAAATCTTCGTTTGATAATATAACCTAAACTGTGACGAGATTAGCCCGAGTAATTTAATCGGCTCTTCTTTTTGTAATATTAAATCTCTAAATACATCGACCGCTTCACGCTTTTGATTTTTAAGAATAAAGTCTGTTAAAGAAAACACGTTTGCTTCTAAACTTTTACTAACTATAATATTCACGTCTTCAACTGTAATTATATCGTGGGCAAACAACATCAACTTTTCTAACTCATTTTTAACAATCGTATAATTCGCACCTGTACGATTTAGTAATTCATTTACTGCATCGTTTCGAATTGTCAAACCTTCACTTTTAACAGCGTCGTTAATATGTTGAACGAGTTCACGTTCATTCATTTCTTCACACTCAATGATTTTCCCTTGTTTTTTTATGAGTTTCGTAATCTTTTTTCGGTTGTCTAACTTTTCAGCAGATGTCACGAAAATGAGTAACGTATCGTCTTCTTTGTCCTCGATATATTGGATCATTTTATCGATGTTGTGATCGATAGACGTTCTCTTCTTTTCGGCTGTAAATAAAAATGCATCTTTTACAATCACGACTTTTCGATCCGATAAAAACGGTAGCGTAATACACTCTTCGATAATATATTCAATCTCTGTTTCGATATAATCAAAGACGATTCGATTAAAGTCATCGACTGTTGCTAAATAGTCTTTCGTTAACTTATTGACTGTTTCGTCTATACGCACTCTATTCTTTCCGTATACTAAATAGAGTTTTTCCATGTAATCACCATTCTTAATTGAATTCACTATAGATTTTTCTCTAACTCTATTCTATACTATAAATAAGTAATAGGGGGTTATGTCATGAATAAATTTGAAAAAAATGTACAATCTAAAAATAACGACGTAATCGATTCAGGACTTGCATTTTTAGTCGGACTTTTAGGATTCACTGCAGTCTATGTGATTGCACAAATTTTCCAAATCGTCGCGAGTTTTAACTAGAGCTAATTTTATTAGCTCTTTTTTTATTTATAACAACGGTTCTCTATCTTTCGTAATTTATGTTTTGTACAATAACCATTCTTTTTAAAAGTAATCTCGACCATCCCGGATTCTTTAGTACTTACAATTTCCTTATTGTACTTGGTGAGTAAATCCGTTACCTCTTTATGCGGATGTCCATATGAATTATTTACCCCACTCGATATAAGTGCTAAATTAAATTCTCTTTCTACAAGATCCACGCCGGTACTCGTATTCGAACCGTGGTGGCCAATTTTTACGATATCTATTTTGTTCACATTTTTTAATATTTCTTCTTCATACTCTACACTTAAATCTCCGAGCATTAGTATATGATAGTCAAATAGATTTACATCTAGCACAATCGACTGGTCATTTGAATTATTTGTATGAATGATTGTATTGACATTTTTTAAAGTTATACGCTTAAACTTTAACTCACTTACTTCTGTAGAGTAAAGGATATTTGATTCACTAAATTGTTTTAAATATCCTTCAGTAAGCTTTTCATCTCGCGGGTTTATATATACGTTCTTAATCGGCAGTTTACTACTAATATAAGTCGCTTCACCCATATGGTCGTTGTCCATATGACTAATGACGAGTAAGTCTATTTTTCTTATACCATTTTCTTTTAAATACGGTAAAATCGTTTTTTCTGCAAGTCGAATTTCATAATCATTTCTATAAAATTTGCCACCAGTATCTACGAGAATTGTTTGATTGTACTTTTCATCGATGATTAAAAACGCATCTCCTTGTCCGACATCGACCATTACAAATTTTATATCGTCTTTAAAGTTAAACGACGATAATAATAAAAATACAATAAATATTAACGTCATTCGAATTATTTTTTTGAGACTTTTTGTCAGTACAGTTCTTATATGAAAATAGCTAATAATCGCTAATATGACGATAAATATCGACGATATGTTTTTTATCGGCAAACGGTGTTCAATTACATTCCCTAAATAAAGTATGAGTGATGTATTCGTTGAAAAGATTAAGTGTAGAAGATAATCAAAACATTCCGGAAGATACGTAAATAGACTCATGTTAAAAATAAAAACAGAAGGGAAAATGACAAAACTGAATATTGGACCGAATATTAAGTTCATTACAATTCCACTGATCGACACTTCGTTAAAGTGAAATAGTATTAAAACAATTGTACACACTTCACATATTACAGTAACAATTATCATTTGTATGAAAGGTTGTCTATCATTAAAGAAATGACGGCTAAGAATAATTGTGAACGTCGTAACATATGACAACTGAAAACCTGCATGAAAAATTATATAAGGATGAATTACAAATTGAATAATTGCAGTTAAACTGATGATCGCTAAATACGGTTTTTTATTAAAATAACTCGTAATAATGAGTAACACTGCCATAAGTACAGCTCGAAGTACACTTGGAGAAAATATATTAATCATTAAAAATATAAGTAAACATATGACTACGAGTGCTTTAACATATTCAATCGGTAGTCTAAATCGTGTAAATAAAAATATCAGTACCATCGTAATATACGCAACGTGTGTACCTGAAATCACGTATAAATGGTAAATACCGAGTTTTTGAAGTGCTGAAAAGAATTGTGAATCTAGCATCATCTTATTACCGATTGACAGCATTAATATATCCCCGGTGTACGGATAATTACTAATCTTTAAAACTTTTTCGGTATACTTATATTTTAAATTATTGATTTTCATCTTTACTGTTTTCTTCGTTTCTGAACAGTTTGAACGATCGTCTTTCACATAAATACTTCCAACTACGTTAGAAATTTTCATCGATAACGCTTGATTACGTTTAATAAAATTTCTTTCAATATTTGGTTTCACGACTTCAAAATCGCCATTACACATTGTACCGATTGGAAGAAGTGCTTCATTCTCCATATAAACATAAAAACGATAATTTTCATATTCACCAATATAAGAAATCGTATCGTTATTATATTTGTAGTCTGATATTGTGAAGTAATCAATAGTCTCCTCTTTAAAGGTATCTCTATTAGAATAGAAATATGTACTAGAAATAATTACAGAAATTAAAATTAACGTATATACGATATAACTAATTCTCTGTATAAAGACGATATATGTAATAATGACCATAAAAAATAACCCTAGCAGTGGAATTTTCACGATTAACGCTCCACTGACTAAGGCTAAAAAAATTAAAAATAAAATCATAATTTCACTTTTAAGTATTCATATATTTTATCGACATCTAAATCGATCTGTGCATATTTAACACCTGTCTTATCGAGTAATTCAATTGCATACGGATGGTTTTTATACGACTCTCTATAATAAATGTTTTTAATACCTGCTTGAATTAATGCTTTTGTACAATGTATACATGGGAAGTGTGTTACGTATATCGACGCATTCTCTGTCGATACTCCGTTTTTAGAACATTGAAGTAACGCGTTAACTTCTGCGTGAATCGTACGAATGCAGTGACCATCTTCTAAATAACAACCGACGTCTATACAGTGATCTTCTCCACTTACTGAACCGTTATACCCACCAGCAATAATACGGTTATCTTTAACAATTGTAGCCCCTACGCTTAAGCGTTCACACGTTGAACGTAGTGCGAGTAACATCGCCTGAGCCATAAAATATTCGTGCCAATTGATACGCTCCACAGTTTCACCCCTAAATTTCTATATCATTTTCTAAGTTTTCAAACGTTTTTTGCCCAATACCAGGTATGTTCATTAAATCTTCTTTCTTTTCAAACAAACCATTCTCTTCACGATAATTAATAATCGTTTCAGCTTTCTTTGCACCGATTCCATTTAACGTCATCAGTTCGTCTTTACTCGCTTTATTTATGTTGACGATATGGCTACTTGAAGTTTCACTCTCTGTTTCGATTATTTCACCTTTTGCTGGTACATAAATGCTCATTTCATCTCTTAACTTTTCTGATTGATTAATTTGGTTTAAGTCTGCAGAGTCAAGTGGTTCACCGATTAATATAATGTCTTTAACTCTCGCGTCCTTTGGCATTTCATATACATTTGGATGCTTAACAGCACCTTTTATTTCAACAAATATTGAGTTTAGACTCATAGTATCTACTTCTTCTTCGACTTGTGCATGTACACTATTATCTACTTCTACAGGTGTTGTATATTCAAAATCATCCTTAAATTTCAAGTTTAAGTTAGCCACTTGAA
>NZ_KV802742.1:0-30835 GCF_001810835.1 Nosocomiicoccus sp. HMSC067E10
AGTGGCTAGGTTGATTATAAAATCTTCCCTCAATTCTAAAAATATAATAGTTATAAGTTATTTCTAGATAATCGATAGCAAATAAAAATAGCTGCGCTAACACAAGCGCAACTATTTTTGTCATGAAGTTTTTTATTGACGGGTTCAAATTCATACTCTACTAACTTAATATATTAGTCCCTACTAAAAACATCACGTGTATATACTTTATCTTTCACAGACATCAATGCGTCATCAAGTCGATTTGCAACAATAACATCAGCAATTGATTTAAACTGATCAAAATCATTAACTACTTTTGATCCCTCGAAGACTTCGTCCTCTAGAACAGGCTCATAGACAATGATTTCAATTCCTTCATTTTTTATATGATTGATCACGTCTTGAATTGCAGATTGTCTAAAATTATCCGATCCAGTTTTCATCGTTAAACGATAGATACCGACTATTGAAGGTTTACGTGAAATGATTTGATCTGCAATGTGCTTTTTACGAGTATCGTTTGCATCGACAATTGCTTGAATCATATTATTGGGAACATCTTTAAAGTTTGCCAGTAACTGTTTCGTGTCTTTTGGTAAACAATATCCTCCATAACCGAATGATGGATTATTATAATGAGCGCCAATACGTGGATCATATCCTATTCCTTCCACAATTTGCTGCGTATCTAGCCCCTTTAATTCAGCATACGTATCAAGTTCATTGAAAAATGAAACACGCATGGCTAGATAGGTATTTGCAAACAATTTAATCGCTTCAGCTTCTGTCGAATCAGTGAAAAGAATAGGAACGTCTTTCTTCTCAGCTCCTTGAGCCAAAAGATTCGCAAAAATTTCTGCACGCTCTGATTTCTCTCCTACAATAATTCGTGATGGATGTAGGTTATCATATAACGCTCGACCTTCACGTAAAAATTCAGGCGAGAAAATGATATTATTCGTATTAAACTTTTTGTTTATTTCTTTTGTATAACCTACAGGAATAGTTGATTTAATCACCATTGTTGCATTTGGATTATATTTTAAAACATTACCAATCACCGTCTCAACTGAACTCGTATCAAAGAAATCTAGCTCCGGATCATAGTTCGTCGGCGTAGAAATAATAACATACTCTGCATCTTTAAATGCTTTTTCTACATCTGTTGTAGCCGTTAAACGTAAATCTTTAGTCTTCAAGAAATCCTCAATTTCAGGATCAACTATCGGTGATTTTTTAGTATTAATTAAATCCACCTTTTCTTCTATTATATCTAATGCAGTTACTTCATTATATTGTGCTAATAAGACCGCATTAGATAGACCAACATAACCTGTACCTGCGACAGTGATTTTCAATTACATACACGTCCTTCTTATACAAATCTATTTTTTAAGGTTTTATTTCTTTAATAAAACCAAATAACTCAACTCGATTTTTTGGGAATAAAAGAATTATTAAAAAATAAAATATTGCACATACTAAAATTGTTATAAACATTGATATTGTACTATTCATATATTTTAACATTGCTAAAGCTAAACTACTCATAAGTGTTACAGCAATAATGTTTGGCAATATATTTTTAATTGTATTTAATATTGTTATATCAAACAATCTTTGTAGTAAAACAAGATGTACTAACACTAATTGAATAATGATTATTGAACGTGCATAAACTAATGGCCAAAATCCAAACTTAATAGCTATAACACAAGTCGGAACCAAAACAATTAAATGTAATAATTGTGCATAAAATGAATACTTCGGCATTCCTTTTGACCTATAGACCTCACTTGCAGTATAACCAAAAACAATCAGTATTGCTCTACTAGCCGCCCATGCTCCAATAACATTGCTTGCTTCAGACCATTGTGATCCGAGAATTATCATCGTTGCTAAATCACTAAATAATAATAATCCTGCTCCCATTGGTAAAACAAACAAAGCTATTAAACGTTGAAACTTAAAGTACATCTTTTTAAATTCAACATTATTATTTTGTAGACGTGATAATGCTGCAAATAAAACCGGAATAATAGCACCTGTAACTAGTGATAATAGTGAATTTACCATTATAGTCGATGTTTTATAAATACCTAAATAATACTCAGTTAAATAATATGAAATTATAAAAGTATCAATCCAAATACAAAGCCATTTCGTTAAAGCCTCCAAGAAAGACCAAACACTGAATGATATCATTTCTCTTATAATAGTAAAATTATAATAAAAACTTGGTTTCCAATCAGATTTAATTGTTAAAAAGATTGCGTTAAAGGTCTGCATAATAATCATACCTATAATCAATGACCAATAATTTAAACCCAATAACGCAAGTGGAATGGTTACAAAAAAAGGTATTAAAGCTCCAATAATCCTTACAAAGAATAGTGTTTTAAAGTCAAAATTTCTTCTATAAAGTGCCATTTGAATACTAGAAAAAGATGTTAGCGGTATTTGTAAACTTGCAACAATCAAAACATATCCTAATCCAGGATTACCAACCATATGAGCAATTTGTTTGTTAAATATTATGATTACAAGCAATATGCTTAACGACAAAATCAAATTTGACCAAAAAGCGACGTCAGCATTGCGATATTTCTCTCTTTTATCTTTAAACTCTCGCTGAACAAGAAACTTTTGAAATCCAGAATCCGTTAACATCTCTGTAAAACTAATAATCATAGTAATTGTAGCTATAACACCAAAGGCTTCCGGCGCCAATATTCGGGCTAAAATCATATTAGTAATTGGGCCAATTAATTTAGAAATTATCTCGGCTGTTGTAGACCATTTTGTTGCCGCACGAATTTTTTTGTTTAGATTTTTTTCACTCAATGTTATTGCCCCATTCTTAACAACAATCATTATTCATCTGATTTTATTTTTTCTTTATACATATCAAATCGATACATTTCTAATGTTTGTATTCGGCAAACCATTAGTAATATTATTGGTAGCATTATATGCTCGGTAGATATGAATGGTTCTGCGATCCACATAATAAAATACGAGGCACAAGTAGCAATGATTAACCTAGCAACATTTGTCCCAAAGCTTTTCATTATAAACTTACTTACATATAACAATCCTAAAATTAAAAAAACTAAAGAAGTTATTCCACCACGAAGTAATATATCTAAATAATAGTTATGTGCGCTAAACTTATTACCAATATACATTTCCATTTGTTCTTTTGTAAAATTACCGTATCCCCACGTAGGAGAATCTTTAATGAGATCTACAGCATTCATCCATAATACATCACGATATGAAAATGTCATATCTTTATTAAATAATCCTAATATACTGGCCAATATATTACTCTCAAATTTAAAAAAGATTAAAAATAATGAGCCTATAATAGACGCTAATAACATTCCAATATAAATTAGAAATAATTGATACCTATTAAATTTCCACACTAGGAATATAGTAAATATAAATAGACCTATCATTCCTGTAACTGCCCATACTTTTATTAAGGTTAGCCAAGATAAAATTAACAATAACCAATTCGTTTTTCCTATTTTACCAAACTTTAACTGATTATATAAAAATGAAAACATTAAACAAGGTATTAAATACCTAGTAGTAGTATTTGTATTTCCAAATAAATAAAATTCCCTTCCTTCACTGACTGTCAAAGAGGGTAATCCGTCTGGATAAATATATATTAAAGTCAAATTTATTATTATATAACATGTGGTTAATATCTTCATTGCAAATAAAAAAGATAATAAATTGTTTCTGTTATCTAAACAGTAATTAAGAAATAGAAAGAAACTAAATGCCAAAGCCATTATAATCAAATATTCTAATTCCAATGAATTATTTCTAAAATTTGAAAAGAATAAAGATAAATAAAATAAAAATAAGAACACAATACTTTTACTTATTTTACTTTTTTCAAAATTACTCATATAGTAGATAAAAACAAATATAATAGCAAAAGACATTAATACTTTATTAATAAATGATAATTGACTTAATTGAGCAAAATAATAGGGGGTGATAAATGCATAACCTAGTAATAAATATAATACAAATCTGATATTAACCCGATAAGAATTTAACATTGTTCATCACCTAGTATTGATTGTGTATTAGTAGTCATATTAATCCTCCAAATTAACTGTTACATCTCTCAAACAATGTTCATATAAAACAATAATCTGGTCTACTACATTTGAAATTGAATACTTGTTAAGAGCATCAAAATAGGCATTCTCAATTATAGATTCCATTTCCCTTTTGTTCTCCATTGCATACTGTATTTTAGTAGCTAAATCTATATAATTTCCCTCTTCATAGAGGAGTCCATTATAATGATCAGTTACAATTTCTTTGGTCCCTCCAGTATCAGCACCAATTACTAACATTTTAGATACCATAGTCTCTATCGTAACTCTACCAAAAGCTTCTTTTTTCGAGCAAATTAAACCAATGTCACATTTTCTTCTTAGTTCTTTTAAATCATCAGTATGTTCATAAAAAGTAATATGTTCCTCTAAACTAAACCTTTCAATATATGATTTTAGTTTGTTGAAGTAATTTTCGCTATCAACTTTTCCAACAATTACTAATTTTATGTTTTTGATATCATTGTCGAAGAGATACTTAATTGCTTTAACCGCCTGCAATTGTCCTTTTCCTTCTACTATTCTTCCAGCAATCAATATATTAATAGTCTCATTAGAATATAAAGATGGTCTGTTTTTAATAACATATTCATCAAGTGGGATACCGTTATAGATTAGTTTCACTTCTTTTTGAACGATTGGCTCAAACTTTTCTTTAACAGCTTTTGATATTCCAATAACTCCATTTGCTTTCTTCAAGTAGGAATAAATTTTCTTTTCATTATGTAATCTCATTGAAAAGTCTTCATCTAACAATTGTCGTATATGCCATAAATATGGTATATCCAGCTGTGATGCAGCTTTTGCAGCTACTTCAGAATCTAACCCATTAATATGAATAATATCTGGGTTTTCTTCTTTCAATATCCTTTTCAATTTTTTTGTTGATCTGATATTAATAATTATTTTTACAATCTCTTTTAATTTATTTTTTAAACTTCTATCCTCTAACCTTGTTCGCATAGATATAATTGGTGAGTGTATAACCTTTATATTCTTATGTCTTAGTGGATAAATCACTTTTTTATTAGGAAGTATAACTAAAACTTTAATTCCCCTATTTGCTAATTCATTTGCAACATTAATTAATGAAAGTGCTGCGCCATTTTTATAATCTTTACTGTTATGAGCAACAAAGCAAATTTTCAATGCGTACTCATCTCCTTGTCCGGTATATAGATTTTTTGTCCTTTGACAAATCAAATTGGATAACATTTATGGATTCCTTTTATTATCATGCTTTCTATCTAAAATTAAATAGAAATATTATGTTAAAACAAATCAATCTATTAGGTAGAAGATATCTTATCAATTGTTAATAGCAACTCGTCAACTCCATATAATGGTTCCCCACAATTTTTAGCCAACAAAATGTTTTTTACTTATTTGAGAAATAGCATAAAAATATAGGAATGTACCTATGCTTATATTAAAGTGTTTTTTATCTCTCATTCTACACGAAATCTTGATTAAAGTTAGGACTATTAAAATTTCTAAATATGAATAATTGAGAGTAACAGTCGGTAGAAAATGATATTATGCGTTAAATCTAAAAATTTTCGAAAGTTTCCTTTTATAGGCCTATCTTATCTGATTTAAACAAAAATATATTAAATTATTCAGAGGTTGTGTAAAAAGGAATATCTTCAACAAGACTAATTTTATGGAGTGATAGCAAAGGTTCAATCATATTCTAATAATCTCACACTTATTATTTGAAAAATAAGACTCAAAAATGACGATTAACACCAATTAAAAAATTTCAATGAACTAGTCTAATATTTTGTAAAACAATACTTTTGTTTCAACTTAACTTTAACTATTCTTCCATCAACCATTTTGTCTTACCTGCTACTGTTTGTTTAAGTTGGTCAACTTGTTTAATATTTATATCTTCTAGTCTTTTATCAACCTGAGACAGGCGAGTTCGAATTGCCTTAAAGTCTTCATCCAATAATTTTTTACTACTTTTAATATATATTGTGTATATTTTCTCTTTAGTATATCTGATTTGATATGATGTTATTTCATTCGAAAATTTAATTGCGTGTGTAATACCCTCTGAATGGATCGGAGTGTCATCATCTAGATGTAAAAAATCATTATTTCTACCTTTAATTCTTTCAAACGCATAGACGCTATGTCCATCCCTCTCCACTCCCTCTAGGACATCTCCTAGTTCATATCTAACTAATGGGAATGCTCTGGGATATAATGAGGTAATTAGAATCCTACCAGAATCCGATGGGTTTCCATCATCATCGACACATTCAATAAGATTATTTTTATATAACGCACGGTAACCACCATCTGGATGAGTCTGTCCTATATAGTTAGTTTCCATCGTTGCATATTGTAATCCGGCTGGACAACCAAATATTTCAGAGACAAATTCACGATCTTCTGGACTGTCAAATCCTTCTGCCGCACCTAATACTGCTTTTAAATTCAATTTATGAAAATCGTCTTTTTTACTTTCATTTGCTTTAGCCAACATATATAAAGCTTTACTATAACCTACAATATATCTTGGTCTGAATTTTAAAATTTCATCTCCTGCTTTTTTTAATTTAGCATCCGATAAATCATAAGCAGAAAAACGCTTGAAGCCGACTAAAGGCAAGCCAATGTCAAATTTCAATTTATTTTTCAGTCTAGTTATTCCCGTTCCTAAGGTATGTGAGTGTCCCCATAATCTAAACATTTTATCTGAACGTCTAATATTATAAAAGTCTCTGACATACCATACTGATGGCTCACAATGTATTGCCTCAGAATTCCATTTAGGAAACTTTAAAGGATTGCCCGTCGACCCACCAGTTGTTCCCATCGAATCTGGAGGGTATAATCCATTGGTAAAATCTTGCATATGCTCATTAACAAAATCTCGAGTTACAATTGGCAGACGTCTAAACTCTTGAATTGACTGGAATTGTTTGGGTAATTCACCTAAGGTAACCAATTTATTGTAATATGGAACGTTTTTTTGAATATCCATCCACTGCCTGTTAAATTCCTTTAACTGATAGCTTTCAATTGCATCAACTTTAAAATTATCGTAAAACTCTTTTTCCTTTTTCAATAAAGGTTCCATTCTTTTTTCACGTATTTTTCGTATTAAAAACATAAAAAAACCCCTTAAGAATTATCTCCTACTTCAATCGATGTACCAATTGAACATTATCATATTTCATCATGACAAGATCTTTTTCATACTTAAATCCATTATATAGTTTATTTTCTTTACCTTGTAAGTTATTTAATATATACGACATAAAGTTACATCCTGATTCAAATGCGTGCGGATACCCTCCCCCAAATCGAGGGTTAATTTCAGAAATATAATACTCCCCTTTATATTCAAAGCAATCTATATCTATTGGACCTACGAATTTTGTTTTTTGAACTAACTCTTTAATCAACGCTTCTATTTTTTCATTATGAATCGATATAGATTTATCTGTTTCTCCTGCACGCATATGAATTTTTTCTTTAATAAACATATCCACTAATTCTCCACTTAACATATCAATATAAACATCAATGCCAAACTCCTTTTCTTTATAAAACGGTTGAATTATTTGGCCTTCAAATTTATGAAATGCTTCGTGTAATTCATTTTCATTTTCTACAATGAACAAACCTAAACTAGCGCTTCCTTTTGCTGGCTTTACAACTAATGGGTAAGTTAATTCTCCTTGCTGAAGCAATTGTTTTACAGTGTTTAAATCAGAATATGTTGGAACAGATTGTATTCCCTTACTATCTAAGTATGTATATGTATTATACTTATCAAATGAAACATCAATATATTTTGATGGGGATAATATTAATTTCACATTGTTACTATTGAACAGTGATTGATTATTAGCTAGAATCTCTAATTCTGGATCAATTAATGACATAATCGCATCTATTTTGTGTTTTTTGCAAACTTCTAACAATATTTCAATATAATTAGCGTTATCAATTCTAGGCACAATTTCATAATCATCTGCAAAATAAATTGCTGGCGCATTTATATCACAATCTGTAGCTATTACTTTCCCTTCGTTTAACGCTAATACTCGTTTAAAATATTCAATAATTTTCACTCTTCGTCCAGCGCTTGTTACTAAAATATTCATGTGTTACCTCACTTTAAACTTTTCAGCATAATTAAATAATAATGGAGTTCCACCTGTATGAATGAACAGTATAGACTTGTTTTCTATATTCTGATGTTGAATTGTATCAATCATTCCGTAAAATGCTTTTCCAGTATATACAGGATCGAGAATTATACTTGTTTTCTTTATTACATCTTTTATTGTTTCAATAATTTCTGGATATATATCAGCATACCCTTTTCCTACATACCTATCTAAAAATTCAAGTTTGTAAGGCGTTTCTGCATACGTTGGATAGTAATTTAGAAGGTATGATTGTACGCTTTCATGAATAACCACTGAACCACGTTCTGCATTACGAGCGACACTAATTCCCACAATATTTTTATCACTTTCATTTACAATATTACCCGCAATTAATCCCGCTTGTGTAGTTCCTGTTCCGGAAGCATGAAATATATGATTAAAGTCCACATTAAGACTTTTTTCTTGCGTTAAAATTTCGTCAAACACCATTTTATATGCGTGCGTTCCTAAATCACCATGTCCCCCACCTTGAATAAAGTATGGTGTGTTACCATCTTCTCTCAAACGTTGTAATGTCTTTTCTATTGTTTGAGGAACTTCATTTGCTTCTGTCCAAACAATTTCAGTATCAAATAGGTCATAGATTAAAAAATTTCCATTGTAATTAACTTGTTCTGACTTTGCTAATATAAGCAATACATTAAATCCCAGCTTTTTCGCCATAGATACAGTTAAACGACAATGATTTGATTGAGCAGCACCATATGTAACAATGTAGTTCGCATTGTGCTTGACAGCATCAGCAAGAAACAACTCTAATTTCCTAACCTTATTTCCACCTAAAGTTGGCTCGGTTAAGTCGTCCCTCTTCACATAAATATCATTGTCATTAATTTTGCCATAGTATTCAATTGGCGTTGGATATTTGTTAAATAATTGCCTCTTCAATATACACACCTATTTCAAATTTAATTAATATAGTCTGCTCTCAAAATCCCCATAATGTACCTATCACGTTTTTCTCCATGAGAGAGAATATCTTGTCTCAATAGACCTTCAATTTCAAAACCAACTTTTTTGTTTAAACTAATCATAGGTGCATTTTCTTTCCAAACATATGCATATACTTTATTTAAATTAAGTTCAAGAAAAGCATAGTCTAACATTATTTTTCGAATCTCATATCCGATACCTTTTCCTTGATATGATAAATCACCGATTCCCATATATGATTCAGCTTTTCCGTTTTTAATATCAATTCCTATTAAACCACAGTAACCAATTGGTTTATCAGTCTCGATATCACAGACAATAAAATCTTTTCTTGAAGGATTACCAGCAACATTTTGTAGCCATTTACGTGTGCTTACTTCTGATAATGGGTAATCAAAGTTTAAAGTATGACGAAATTCAGCATTGTTAATCCATTTAACTTTGTAAGGTACATCCTTATCCTCCATTAAACGGACATATACTTGTTTACTAGTTAGCATTAAAATCACCTTTAACTATCTTTATGTCTATCACTGTTTATATCTTCACGTTTAAATACTTTTACAATCGTTTTGATTATTATAATATAATCTGTTAATACATTGTAATTTTCTACATACTTTACATCATACACAATTCTTTCATCCCAAGTTAATAAATTTCTTCCACTCACTTGGGCTTGTCCTGTAATTCCAGGCTTTACTAAAAACCTTTTCACTTGTTCTTCATTATAGTCTTTATATTCATAAGGATGATAAGGAACCGGTGGTCTAGGACCAACAACACTCATATTACCAATAAAAACATTAAATAACTGAGGCAACTCATCTAAACTAGTTTTTCTGAGGAAACTACCTACTTTTGTAATTCTTGGATCTTCAGAATATGTTTTAATTCCCAAACCATATTTCTCAGCGTCAACAATCATTGTTCTAAATTTATATATATTGAATACTTTCCCATGTCTACCAAGTCTTTCTTGTTTAAAGAAAACCGGCCCCTTTGAATCCATTTTAATCGCAACGGCTATCCCTATTAAGATTGGTAAAAACACTATAATTCCAATTGTACTACTCAATATATCAAAGGCTCTTTTTAATATTTTTTCAACAATGTTCAAATCATACCAATCCTTTAATTACATTTACTACTCGTTGTAGATCTTCTTCTGTCATTTTCGTGTCCGACGGCAAGCAAATACCTGTTTTAAATAACCTCTCCGCAACATTACCACCAACAAAGTCATACTCAGCAAACATCGGCTGTAAATGCATTGGTTTCCATAAAGGTCGTGATTCGATATTCTCATTTTCTAACGCTTCAATTATATCGTTTGGTTGAAGCTCCCCATTTAAAGTTATAGCACTTAACCAATAGTTCGGACGATCAAAGTCATTTTCGGGCATAAATCTAATCCCCGGTATATCTTTTAAATGCTTTTTGTAAAACTGATAAATTTCTGTTTTCTTCTGTACACGATCATCTAAAACTTTTAATTGGCCTCGACCAATACCAGCAGAAACATTACTCAAACGATAGTTATAACCAAGTTCCTTATGTTCGTAGTGGCGTGCCGGTTCACGAGATTGCGTCGCCCAAAACCGTACTTTATCAATACGTTCTTCGTCGTTTGAAACAAGCATTCCGCCTCCCGATGTCGTTATAATTTTATTTCCATTAAAAGAAAAGATTCCATAATCTCCAAAAGTACCTGTATGCTGATTTTTATAATATGTGCCTAGAGATTCTGCGGCATCTTCTATTAAAGCAACATTATATTTTTTGCATAAAGCTACTATCTCATCCATCTGTGCAGATAATCCGTATAAATGTACAACGATAACTGCTTTTACATCAGGATATTTTTCAAATGCTTGTTCTAACGCTTTCGGGCACATATTCCACGTTGTTTCGTTACTATCAATAAAAACTGGCGTAGCTTGTTGATAAATAATTGGATTTGCAGTTGCTGAAAATGTGAGTGATTGACAAAATACAATATCATCTTTTTCAACTCCAACAGCTTTTAATGCCATATGAATCGCAGCAGTTCCTGATGTTAAAGCAGCTGCTGATTTAATAGCAACTTTATCTGCAAATTCTTCTTCAAATTTATTTACATTCTCTCCTAATGGAGCAATCCAGTTTGTATCAAACGCTTGTTGTACATACTTTTGTTCATACCCCTCTTCACTCATATGTGGGGAGGCTAAATAGATTCTATCTGACAACAGTTTTACATCCTCTCTTCAAACCATATCTTTATTTTTCTAGTAGTGATTTCAAATAGACTTCAAACTCATCTTTAATTCGTTCATCATTCAATGCAAACTCGACCGTCGTTTTAACAAACCCCATAATTTCTCCAACGTCGTAACGTTTACCTTCAAAATCATATGCGTATACTTGTTGTTCTTCATTTAACATTTGAATAGCATCTGTTAATTGAATTTCTCCACCTGCTCCAATTTGCTGTTTGTCTAAATGTTTAAAAATCTCAGGTGTTAGTACGTAACGACCCATAATTGCTAAATTTGATGGAGCGGTACCTAGTTTAGGTTTTTCCACAAATTCTTTCACTTCATATAAGCGACCATCTTTACTAATAGGATCAACTATACCGTAACGGTCTGTTTCGTTGTCTCCTACTGTTTGTACACCAATAACCGAGTTTCCTGTTTCGTCATATTTATCGATTAATTGCTTTAAACCTGGTGTATCAGCTTGAACAATGTCATCACCTAACAGAACAGCAAACGGCTCGTCACCAATAAATTTGCGTGCACACCATACAGCATGTCCTAATCCTTTAGGTTCTTTTTGTCGAATATAGTGAATATCGATCTCAGCTTCTTTCACTTTTTCTAATAGTTCGAACTTTCCACTTTTCTTTAGACTTTCTTCTAATTCAAAATTAATATCAAAGTGATCTTCAATGGCACGTTTTGTGTGACTCGTAACGATAATGATATCTTCAATACCAGATGCTATCGCCTCTTCGACAATATATTGAATCGTCGGCTTGTCTACAATTGGCAACATTTCTTTCGGCATTGCTTTAGTCGCAGGTAAAAATCTAGTTCCCATACCTGCTGCGGGTATAATTGCCTTTTTTACTTGTTTCATTGCTATTTCCTCCAAACAATTAATAACTACTTTCTAACATTATTAAACCTCGACCACATTTGTTCAATTAGATCTTGTTTTAATTTCTGCTTTTTTGGAGCCAACTCTGCAGGATAAACATTGTCACTAAAGCGAAGCTTTTCAACATAGTCATCCAAAGTACCTATTACTTTTGCTGGCACTCCTGCTACAATTGAGTTTTTCGGAACATCCTTTGTGACTATACTCCCGGCAGCAACAATTGAGTTTGCACCTATTTTAACATCATACATAATGGTTGTATTTGACCCGACGAATACATTTTTCTCAATTTCTATACAACCTATTTTTTCTTGAAATTCTTTTTGACCATATTTATTATTTAGCATATTATGAACACCATCATGTGTTATAAAAGTGACTTTAGACGCTATTCTAACGTTATCATGTAGTTTTATAAGTTCCGGGTATAATGGTACTTTTCTTGGCATAAAATGAACATCTTTACCAACATAATTCATTATATTTTTTTCTCTTAAATATTTTCCACGTCCCGATGATCGCCTAATTGAACAAAGACGTAGTGTATGAAATAATCTTTTTTTAGAACTCATTATCACTGCTCCTTTATATTATAAAAAACGATAGTCTTTTTATTTCCTCCTTGGAAATTACATACAAAATTATCACTAATAACTCATTAGTACTATTGATTGTTTATATTTTTGTAAATCTTATCTATATACTACAATATGCATTACTTTGTAATCAAGGCTTTGTCTCCGTATATGAAATAGGACTCTTATTCAAAAGACGTTTTGCATCATAATTAATATTTTGAAAAAATAGTTTGATGGATTATATAAGTCAATCGGCTGCTCTCTATTTATTTAGGTATATACATGTGTAGTACAAATAATAGCTGATAATATATAGGTTATTCCTCATCGATTAGGTCACGACACCATTGGGTCAAATAGTGGCAACTAATATACGCTCTAGATTAAATTTCTTCCAATAATATGTATAATTTGATAAAAGTTTTTGTTTTAGTAAAAAAATAGAGACCATACTTTGCCATAAGCAAATCATGACAAAAAGTATAGTCCCTAGTTAATAATTAATCATTGGAACCTGTTTTTACAGATTTTTTACGAAAATATTTTACATCATCCCTGGCATGCCGCCGCCCATGCCCATGTCTCCGATGTTTTCTTCTTCTGGAATGTCTGCGACGACCGCTTCTGTTGTTAAGAACATTGACGCGATTGAGCCTGCATTTTGGAGTGCTGAACGTGTGACTTTTTTAGGGTCTACGATTCCCGCTTCAATCATATTAACCCAATCGTCTGTTTCTGCGTTGTAGCCGACGCCACCTGTTTGTTCTTTTAGTTTCGTTACGATGACTGATCCTTCGAGTCCTGCGTTTTCTGCAATTTGTCTCACTGGTGCTTCGAGTGCCTTTAGTACGATGTTGATTCCTGTTTTTTCATCGCCTTCAGCGTCTAGTGCTGCGACTTTGTCATACACCTCAATCAGTGCAGTTCCACCGCCTGATACGATGCCTTCTTCAACTGCAGCGCGTGTTGAGTTTAACGCGTCTTCTATACGAAGTTTACGTTCTTTCATTTCAGTTTCTGTTGCCGCACCAACTTTAATGACCGCAACGCCTCCTGAAAGTTTTGCTAAGCGTTCTTGAAGTTTTTCTCTATCAAAACTTGAATCTGTGTCTTCAAGTTGTGCTTTAATTTGAGAGACGCGACCTTTAATTGTTGTTTCGTCTCCGCTTCCTTCTACAATTGTCGTGTTTTCTTTATCGACATGTACTTTTGAAGCTGTACCGAGCATATCTAAGCTAGCGTCTTTTAACTCGAGTCCTAAGTCTTCAGTGATGACTTGGCCACCTGTTAAAATTGCGATATCTTCGAGCATTGCTTTACGACGGTCACCAAATCCTGGTGCTTTTACAGTGATTGCCGTAAATGTACCACGTAATTTATTTAGCACGAGGTTCGCAAGTGCATCCCCTTCTACGTCGTCTGCGATAATTAAAATCGGACGACCTTGTTGAACGATTTGTTCTAAAATAGGTAGTAAATCGTTTTGGAAGTTCGTGATTTTTTTATCTGTAATGAAGATATATGGATTATCGAGTTCTGCGATCATCTTTTCAGAGTCTGTCACCATATATGGAGATGAATAACCTCTATCAAACTGCATCCCTTCAACGACTTCTAATTCTGTATTTAACCCACGAGACTCCTCAATAGTAATGACACCGTCGTTACCGACCTTTTCCATCGCTTCAGAGATAAATTCTCCGACTTCTTTATCGTTTGCTGAAATCGCACCGACTTGAGCGATCGATTCCTTATCTTGTACTGGTTTTGAAATGTCTTCTAGTGCTTTTACCGCTTCTTCAACAGCTTTTGTAATACCACGGCGAATGCCAACTGGGTTTGCACCTGCTGTAACGTTTTTAAGTCCTTCCTCGATCATTGCATGAGCGAGAATTGTTGCTGTTGTTGTTCCGTCACCTGCGATGTCGTTTGTTTTTGTTGCAACTTCAGATACGAGTTTTGCGCCCATATCTTCAAAGCGATCTTCTAACTCGATTTCTTTTGCGATTGTCACACCGTCATTGGTAATGAGAGGTGCTGTAAATTGTTTATCTAAAACGACGTTACGTCCTTTAGGTCCAAGTGTGACTCGAACTGCGCTTGCTAGTTTTTCAACTCCACGTAACATCGATTGACGTGCATCTTCAGAAAATTTAAGTTCCTTAGCCATTTATATCTCTCCTTATTCTACTACTGCTAAAATATCTTGTGCGGGTACGATTAAATAACTTTTCCCTTCGTAATCCACTTCTGTTCCTGTAAATGAGTTGTAAACGACTTTGTCGCCTTCTTTAACATCTATTTTTAAAATTTCTCCGTTATCTAACGTACGTCCAGGTCCTACTGCAACAACTACACCATAGACCGGTTCTTCTTTTGAAGAATCTCCAGTTAAAATAATACCAGAGGACGTCGTTTCTTCTTTTTTATATTTACTAATATCTAAAATTACTCGATTTTCTAGTGGTCTTAACATCGTAAGCCCTCCCCATTCTTCCGTCTTTTAGCACTCATTCGCTTGATGTGCTAACTGTGTTTTATCATACATCAAAGATAGTCAAATTTCAAGTTGTAACACTCGTTTCCTATGTTTTTTTATCGCTTCAAGTGTTAGTATTAAATAAGGAACTGTTACATAGGAGGTCTTTATGAGAAGTTTATATAGCATACTGATTATTGTCACATTTGGAGTTATCCAATTTATTGGAGTACCGCTCCAAATCTATTTTGCAATTACAAATCCAGATGCAGATGTGATGGAAATTATACAAATGTATATGCCATATCAATTTGGGATTTACGTTTTCGGATTAATCGTCGTACTCATTCTCGGTAATATCCATAAAAATAAAAACATGTTTGAACTCGGTGAAAAGTCCACACCACTCATGACAATTGTTTGGGTATTCGGAGGATTAGTGTTAGCATTCGTCGCCCAATTTGTTACTGCAACAATTAATATTAAATTACTCGGAAACCCTGAAGAGAGTGCAAATACACAGCTTATTATGGAAATGATTACTGCGATGCCGTATATGGCAATCTTCGTTGCGATCATTGGCCCAATTATCGAAGAATACGTATTTAGACGTGCGATTTTCGCAGAAATTTATGAACGACTACCAATGAACCGTGTCGTTTCGTTTTTAATCGCAGGACTAATTTCCGGATTAATATTTGCGGTCGCACACTTTGACTTTACACATATTCTTGTTTACTTAGGAATGAGTTATGTATTTAGTTTTGTATATGTGATGACGAATCGTCTACTCGTTCCAATTCTCGTTCATATGTTAATGAACGGAACGGTTGTCGCTGCACAAGTATTCTTTAAAGATGCGATAGAAAATCTCGAACAATTACAGTCTAACATTATATTAATCGGCAAAGTAATCATGTCGGTCTTCTAAAAAAACGACTCAAGAAAAGCTTGAGTCGTTTTCATTTTAAGTACATTTGATAAAATTTTACAGATTTTACTGTGCAATTTTTATTGTATTTATGCCGGTTTTTTGCAACATAGTCATATAAAGAATTTCTTAATTTTCTTGGAATTAGCTTTGTCACGAGTAACGGTTTAAAGTAATTATTTGCGTCTACTAAAAAATGAAGAACTGCGTCTGATTTTTCATATACTTTATGTTTTGAAATATATGACACGTGATTTGAATTCACTTCAAACTTTAAATCTTTTATCCACCGACTGTTAAAGTCTGTCACAAATAGGTCATTATTTTTATTCATCTTAACTGCGAAATTCACAAATCGATTACATAACTGACATTCACCATCATAAACTAGTACTTTTTTCATATAAACTCTACACTTTTCTTTTATAATAATCTATAATGCTAAGCTCATTCTTGGTCCAAACGCTTCGTAATGAATTTTGCTCATATCATATTTATTGGATTCACAAGCATTAATCATTGCCTGGTTAAATCCTAAAGACCCTGATATATAAATTGAATAATCATCGTAACCTTTAATGTCACTCTCATTTAAATAACCTTCGTCTTTAGTATATCTAATCGTAACATTCACTTTATCTTCTAATGATTCTAGTTCCTCTTTAAATGGCAATGTAGATTCATCATGAGTCGAAATGATTAGATCAATGTTTTTATTATTTTCTACCGCACTTTCGACCATAGACATAATCGGTGTTAAACCAACTCCTCCGGCAATGAATAATAAGTTATCATCAGATTTATTTAATATGAAGTCTCCGGCTGGTGCTGAAAGTTCAATGACATCTCCACTATTTAACTCATCAAATAAGTAATGAGAAACGACGCCCGCTTCATCATTTTGACCTTCCCGTTTAACAGCAAATTGTAAACCATTTTCTGTATGAGTAGAACAAATCGAATAGTGTCTTAACGCTTCATACGGATAATCGATTGGCTTTACTTTGACTGTAATGTACTGTCCTGGAAGAATCTCTGGTAATTTCTCATTGTTATCTACTGTAAACCTAACGATATCTTCCGTTAGATACTCTTTATTTTTTACAGTGAATGGTTTAAACCCGTCCCATGCAGCCTCATCATACATTTTTTCTTCTACTTCAATAAATATTTGAGCAATTTGATTATAATACTTAGCCCATGCATTAATAATATCATCAGTTGCCGCGTCACCAAGTACTTCTTTAATACCTATGAGTAAATATTTACCAACAATAGGATAATGTTCTTTTTTTACATTTAATGCACGGTGCTTATGGCCAATCCCTATGACTGCAGGTACAATTGCTTCTAAATCATCGATGTGTTCAGCAGCTGCAAGCACTGTATTAGCAAGTGCCTTTGGTTGATCACCAAACTTTTGATTTGTCTGGTTAAACATATTTAATAATTCATCATGATCTTGGAACATACGTTTATAAAATGTGCTTGTAATTTCACTACCATGCGCTTTTAATAATGGAACTGTTGCTTTAATGAGTTCTTTTTCTTTATTCGTTAACATAACAATCACTCCTAATGTAATTCTAACATCTATACATGACAATAAAAGTAAAGAACCTTGACAATGTCAAGGTTCTTTTAAAATCCGCGACCGGCACCTCCACCGCCGCCACTTCCGCCTCCGAAGCCACCAAATCCACCGCTACCACCGGAGAATCCTCCTCCATTTCCACTTTGTGGGAAGAATATTGGAGTGCCACTACGTCGGTACGACGGCTGGCGTCTTCCTCTTGGTGGTCCGCCACCACCATTGTTACTTATAATGTATAGTAATAACACAATGATAAAAACAATGACAAATGTACGGAATAAGAAAGCGTAAAACGTATCATCATTCGATATCTTTTCAGGCTGCTCATTCGTAAACTCACCTGTAGTCTCGTCGTAGCCATATGCTTCTAGACTTTCTTCATAGAGTTTTGTGTATAAGTTTTTAAGCGCTGTATTATAGTCACCTTTTTTAGCATCTTCGAGTGCGTAGTCGTCGATAATTTTACCGATTTTAGCATCGTTTAAATACCCTTCAATTTCATAACCTACTTGAACGTCAATTCCTCGGTTATTAAATTCATTGTCGTTGTCGTTATTAAATAGTATAACGATACCGTTATCTCTATCTTTTTTACCGACACCGTATTCTCGAAGAGCACGTAGTGCAAAGTCTTGACGATGCTCTTGCCCTGTTGAGTCCATCGTCATCAGCAACATTTCTACTCCGGTACCTTTTTCTAAATGGGACCCTAGTTCATTTAACTCATAAATTGTCGACTCATCTAATACGTGCGCATTATCTTGAACAAAATAATGCGACGTATCGAGTTTCGGCATTTCAACGCGTGCTGCCGTTGCGACTGGTGTTGTTAATATAATGATGAGAAGAAGTGGAATGATCCGCTTCATTACTCATCACCAGAGTTATCCTCTTGGTTCGTGTTAAAATCTACACCTGGCACTTCTTTTGCACCTTCACTTGCTTTAAAGTAGTCTTTCTTCTCAAAATTAAAAATCATAGCGATAATGTTCCCTGGGAACACACGTGTTTGTTTATTATATTCTTCTACTGATTTGTTATAATCTTGACGTGCAACTGCGATTCTGTTTTCAGCACCTGCAAGTTCATCTCGTAATCCTGTAAATTGTTCGCTAGCTTTTAAGTCAGGATAATTTTCAGCAACAGCTAATAAACGAGATAAAGCACTAGTCATTTGATCGTTTGCTTCGCTTAACTCATTTACTCCGTTTGCACCTGCTAAACGTGCACGTGCATCCGCAACATCTTGAAACACTTCTTTTTCGTGTGAGGCATAGCCCTTAACTGTTTCAACTAAGTTCGGAATTAAATCTCCACGACGCTGAAGCTGCGTTTCGATTTGTGATTCTTTTTCATTGACTTGTTCATCTAACTGAACAAACTTGTTATATTTTGGCATTATAAGGATTGCCAATACAATGATAATCCCGAGTACAATACCGATTGGTGCTAATAATTTTTTCATTGGAAAACTCCTTTTTTAAATATAAATTCATTATACTAAAGAAATATTATATACGACTACTTTTAAAGTCATGAACATTTCCAATATAATATAGTAATATAATAGTACCCCACATCAAGGAGTGAGAAACTTATGGTAACAAAATTTAAAGATTTTGAGTACAAACGACCAGATTTTGATTTATTTAGAGAACAGGTCGATGGACTCTTAAGCGCATTTGAGAAAGCAGAAACAGTAGAAGATGCAGAAGTCGTTATCGATCAGTACAATGAGAAAATTAAACACATCCATTCGATGATTACGATCGCAACTGTTCGTGCATCTATCGACACGAAAGATGAGTTTTATCTTGGTGAGCGTGATTTTTACGATAACAACTTGCCGGTTCTGTCTTCTGTAACAAACGATTATTATAAAGCGCTTGCAAATAGTCCGTTTCGTGACGAATTAGAAGGAAAATACGGCAAACAGTTATTTGCATTAGTCGATAATGAGATTAAAGGGTTTGACCCTAAAGTTAAAGATTTAATGACTGAAATTAACGTATTAACATCGAAATATTCGATTTTACTGTCATCTGCTGAAATTGAATATGATGGTAAAAAACTTGCACTCACAGAATTTTCTCCGTATATGATTAACGATGACCGTGAAGTGAGAAAGTCTGCGATGTATGCGAAACAAAATTTCATGAAAGAACATCTCGATGAAATCGATGATATTTATGATCAACTCGTCAAAAAACGTCATGAAATGGCAGTTGAGCTCGGATTTAACAACTACACAGAACTCGGATATGTTCATATGAACCGTATCGATTATAACCGAGAGATGGTAGAAAATTATCGTAAACAAGTACGTGACTACGTCGTTCCTTACGTTACTGAATTAAGAAAGCGACAAAAAGAACGTATCGGTGTATCAGACTTAAAATATTACGACCTTGCTTATGAGTTTAAATCTGGAAACCCAACACCTAAAGGTGGCACTAAAGCAATTATGGAAAATGGTGCAAAAATGTATAGAGAATTATCTAAAGAAACGGATGAGTTCTATACATTTATGACAGAACGAGAATTATTCGATGTCGAGGCTAAAAAAGGAAAAGAAGGCGGAGGATATTGTACATTCATAGAAGATTATGAAGCGCCGTTTATCTTCTCAAACTTTAACGGGACTCAAGGTGATATCGAAGTGCTTACTCACGAAGCAGGACACGCATTCCAAATGTACTCTTCACGTCACTTCTCAGTTCCAGAATACATTATGCCAACATATGAAGCATGTGAGATTCACTCGATGAGTATGGAGTTCTTTACGTATCCATGGATGGAATTATTCTTTAAAGAAGATACAGATAAATTTAAATTCTCTCATCTTTCAGGTGCGTTAGAATTTTTACCGTACGGTGTAGCGATCGATGAATTCCAACACGTCGTATATGATAATCCTGAATTAACACCTGAAGAACGCCGCGCAGAATGGAAGAAAATTGAAGCGGTATACTTACCAGATAGAGACTATGAAGACATCCCTGCATATGTAGATGGTGCTTTTTGGCACGGTCAAGGTCACTTATTTGCGTCTCCATTTTATTATATTGACTACACGCTCGCCCAAGTGTGTGCACTACAGTTCTTTAAACGTGTAATGGATGACTTTGTAGCCGCATTTGGCGACTATTTAACGCTATGTAAACTCGGTGGTTCACTACCATTTGGTGAATTAGTAAAAGTTGCCAACTTAAAATCTCCGTTTGAGGACGGAACGTTAGAAGAAGTCGTAGATTTCGTAAAAGATTATTTAAATGATATCGACGATAAAAGTCTATAGAAAAATGCCACATCAAAGATGTGGCATTTATTTTTTGATTTTTATTTTATTAGTTTTTCTTACTAATAGCATGAGTCCTGCACTTAATAAAATAATTTCTATTACGTATAGTAATTCTATACTCTCGTTAACACCTGTATCTGGTAACTCTTTTGCACCATGTGGTGTTTTCTTCTTTTCAGAATCCTTTGATGATTTAGATGTCGACTTTTTATTAGACTCTTTATCTGACGTAACAGCTGTGTCAGTATTTGAGTTATCCGTTACGAGTGTATCATCTGAAACAATTGGGTTGTTATTTCCAGGTTTTTCTTCTACACCAATCGCGTCGAGTACGTTATCATCCGCTTCTTTAACCTGTTCATCAATTGTGTCGATGATATCATTATTATTCGGCGGATTTTTAGTGTCTTCATTATCAGTTTCACCTGGTTCATTTGTTTCTGGTGTTTCTGGCTCTTGTGGTTTCTCAGTTTCGTTTGAATTATCAGAGTCAGTAGATTCATCAGGGGCTTCTGATGGGTTATCCGCATAATTCGTTTGATTTTGTTTTGTTTCTTCTTGAGTTGCTGAGTTTTCAGTATCTGAAGCATTCGTTTCTTCATCTGCAGAAGAAACAGGTGCAATTAATAACATAATCAGTACCGAAAATAACAATAATTCTTTTAGTTTCATAAGCCTGCCCCCTCGTATTCGTTATCTTTAGTATAGATAAATATAGGTAGTTTTTCTATCGACAACACTATTTGTCACATAACTTTAATGCTTATGAAACAATCTATAAATACTTATGAAAGAATGTTATGTTTTTTATATTTAGCGAGATATATTAATATAATATCGAGTATCATATATAACCCAATTCGACTCGTCATCATTAAGTTCGTATTCGTCACTTCTTCAGAGAAAAATACCGTATAATCTGATAAGCGCTCGACTCGATATGAATTACCATCTGTAATCGATACTGTTTCTACTGATCGTTCATTCGCAAGCCTCAACGCTTTCATAATTTCCGGATTGTCATTCGTACTAATCGTAATCATACAATCTTTTGACGTAAATTTTGATAAACGACCTCGTAACGTCGTTAAATCGTTTACGACAAACACCGGTATATCTAATTCGATTAATTTACTCTGAAAGTCTAAACTTACTGGAAGACATTCTCCTGCACCAAATAGTAACACACGTTCTTTTTTAGCAATTACCTTTGTAACGTCACTTAGATTCTTTCTATCAACTAGTGTGTCATTACTATGTAACACCCTTAACGTATTTTGAAATACTTTTTGGAAAATTGTCGACTCATTATCTGATACTATTTGCACATTACTCGATAAAGGATTTTCATTAATAGAATGAAGTTCTTTCGCGAGTTCGACTTTTAATGATTTAATACCTGATAAGCCAAGTCTTTTACTAAATCGAATCACCGCAGCGTCACTCGTTTGACTCTCTTTAGATATTTCTTGAACTGTCATATGAGTCACGTCTTCTGGGTGTTCTAATATAAAATCTGCAATTTTTAACTCAACTGGTGTGAAATGTTCATACCTTCTACGGATAAGTTCTAATACTGAAAACATGAGTGCTACCTCCAGTTGTTTAAATCTTCTTGCGCTGACTAATGACAGGGTCTTCTTTGAATCCTTTTAATGTGTAATGCGTCATTTCGACGTAACAATCACCATCTTCTGCCATCACTTCCACACCGATAGATTCTTCACGCGGGAAAATTCTCGCCGTCATCGTATGCTCTCCGTCATTTATAAAAATCTCAATGGATGAGCGGTCCATAAATATTTGTAGTCGTTCGAGTGGTCTTGTTAACTCTATACTTCTAGTTGTCCCGTCTACTCCTGAAATTAGTGCGCCGCTAAATGTACGATCAAGCGTTATCTTTTGTTCCTCACTGTTATAAGATACAATCGTTTCTTCACGATTACTCTTTCTCAGTAAAAAGAATAACTCACGTGCATTATTTTCTTTGATATCGATATTTAACTCATAACTGTCCCCATAAAAATCTGTGAGTGGTTTACGATGTTCGTTAAAGTATCCAATTGCTTTTAATTCGTTTCTTCTTAACTCTTTTAAATGTGGATGCGGAGTTTGAATGAGTCTGTCTCCATTCACCGTTAACACTCGAGGAATTGTCAGTGCGTTTTTATAGCCTTCAATCTCCGTAGGATACTTACTCTCTTCAGCTGACATCCAAGCGATTAAAACACGTCGTCCTTCAGAATCCAATGTCGTCACTGGTCGATAAAAATCAAATCCACCATCAAATTCTCTATAATCATCGTGATTAACAAATAACGAGCCGTATTCAAAGTCATTAATGACGTATCCTGACTGATAAATATTCCAAAAATGATGTTTAAACTTATCGAGCCCTCTCGGGTTAAACATTAACACTTCGGCATCATCTAACGTAAATAGCTCCGGTGATTCCCAGAAATATCCAAACATATCGTAACCTGTATTGACTTCACCTAAAAACTTTAAATCTTCGAGTGATTTACCACGGTACATGATGATTCGCCCAAACTCTTCGTCGTTCATTGTTCCGATCATCATATTGATTTCACCGTCGTGTGTAAATACGTATGGATTCCTAAAATATTGTTTGTAACCAGGTTCAACTTCCCTTAAAATCGGTGCGGGATATTTTTTGATTTTAAAATCTGTATCGATAACACCTGCACGTTGATATGTATGAACTCCGTCTGATTTTTGCTGTTCACCAGTAAAAAATAGCGTCAGTTCATTGTTGATTAAAGTTAAATTCCCGCCGTATAGATTGTCTTTATCATATAAGTCATCTGGACGTAATTTAATTCCTTCGTTATTAAAATGAATTAAGTCTTCACTCGTCACGTGATATAAATACGTTGCACTTTCTTCGTTAGTTGCAGGTTCCCATTCATAAAAGATATGGTACAGACCATTAATGTAGAAGAATCCACAAGGTGCACCGAGTATTCCCATCACAGGTTGAACGTGATAATTTAAACGCCATTTACTCATCATCGATGACTCAATAGCTGTTTCGATTTGTTCTGAGTTGTAGTCTTCGATTCGTTTCATCCTACTCGTCCCCCTTTAACGTTTCTTTTAACGCCTGTTCTTCTGCTTTTAAATAACGTCTATACCCTACTTTAGATACAGTGATACTAATTTCGTATAATAAAATCATTGGTAACGTTAGTAAAAAATGCGTCATAACGTCTGGTGGCGCAATGATTGCTGCCAAGACAAATAAGATGAAGTACGCATATTTTCTATTCTTCTTTAAAAACATTGGCGTAATAATGCCAAGCTGTGTCATAAATAAGACGAGAATTGGCATTTGAAATATTATACCAAAAGGAAGTACCGTGCGTACTAAAAAGCCAAAGTAATCATTAATACCAATCGTCGTCACAATCCCCATTTCAACTGATAAACTAAACGTAAATTTCACGATATACGGTACGACGATAAAATAAGAAAACACCATTCCTATAATCATAAGAATGAATGCAATCGGTATGTATATAAGTGTTACTTGTCGCTCTTTTTCATATAGACCTGGACTAACAAACGCCCAAAACTGATATAAAATTACTGGGAGCACTAGTATAAACGCGATAATAACGATCATCGTTAAGTAAATTCTTAACGGATCTGTCACGTTAAACGCATGCATTTCAGTCATTTCTAACCACGGTGCATTTTGTAAATAATGAACAAGTGGTTTTGCAAAATAAAATCCAATCAGTAACGCTGCGACAAAGAAATACGTGACAAATAAAACGCGCTTACGTAACTCTTGAACGTGCTCGATTATTTCTTTCTTTTCCTGCATAAAGCCACCTCACGGAAAAAAAGGTGGCGTTCGCCACCTTTAATCAACTATCTTTGAATTGTTTCGTCTTCTTGTTTCGTTTGAATTTTAACGACTTCTTCTTTTTTCTCTTCAGGTTTTTCGTCTTCTCCTAAACCGTTAAAGCCTTCTTTAAATTCTTTAACTGTAGTTCCGACTGAACGACCAAGTTGTGGTAACTTCGTAGGTCCGAAGATTAAAAGTGCAACTGCAGCGATGATAATTAAACTTACCGGTGCTACAGCGCCGATTGTCATAGGAAATAATAATACGCTCATCTTTTCCCCTCCTAATTGTTATGCTTCATATAGAATAATAACGCCTGCATTTCAACGCTTAAATCTATATTATGTACAGTAACTTCGTTTGAAACTGCAAGTTTTTCTGGTGTGAAGTTTAATATCCCTTTAATCCCAAGGGCCTCAAGTTTGGAAGATAGATCAACTCCGACTTGACCAGGAACTGTTAGAATCGCCACTTCTGCTTGAATATCTTGAACAACGGATTCTAACTCGCAAATATCTTTTACTTCAACCCCATTTATTGTTTGTCCAATAATATGTTGATCTATATCAAAGGCTACCGCTATTTTTATTTTATCATGAATTTTTGTAAAATTATAGTTTAGTAGCGCACTTCCGAGATTACCAACACCAATTAGTATAACGTTCTTCATCCCTGTGCCTTGGACTTGTTCTGAAAAAAACTTAACGAGTGCATGGACATTATATCCATACCCTTTTCTGCCAAGCTCTCCAAAATAAGAAAAATCACGTCGAATCGTTGCTGAGTCTATATCAAGTGCTTCGCTAATCTCTCTAGAAGACACTCTATCAATTCCGTTGTCTTCACTTTGTTTGAAATACTTGAAGTATAAAGGCAATCGATCTAATGTTGCGTTCGGTATTTTCTGCTTCTTTAACAAAAGACTCACCTCAAATATTTTGTCATTTAATTATACCATATAAGTCAATGACTTTAAGGTTTTTATCGTATTTCTCATACATAACATGGTACACTACACTTACTGAGAAAGAGGGATTTTTATGATTATCATGAGCTTGCAAAACGTTGAAAAAAATTACGGTTCAACAGAAATTTTAAAAAATATAAATTTAGAAGTTAAATCGAGAGAAACAATTGGTATTGTCGGTGGAAATGGTGCGGGGAAAACAACTCTCATGAAGATTATGGCAGATGAATTATCGTATGATGGCGGTAATATCTCGACACCAAAAGATATTTCTATTGGCTATTTAACACAAGAAATGTCACTCGAATCCGACAAAACTGTACGTGAAGAAATGAATCTAGCATTTAGTAACGTATTAAAAGTAAAAGATGAAATCGATATCGTCACAGAGTGGCTAACAAATCATGAGTATACACACGTAGACTATAACGACCAAGTGAAACGATTAGAGTATCTTCAAAACTTTTTTGAAGCTCATAATGGCTACACAATCGACGTTGAAATTAAAACGGTCATTACTGGACTAAACTTTAGCTTAGAAGACTTAGACCGACCGATAAATGAATTTTCTGGTGGTCAAAAAACGAGATTACAACTCGGTAAAATGCTTCTTTACCGCCCGGACATTTTATTACTCGATGAGCCTACGAACCACCTTGACCTAGAAACTGTCGAATGGCTAGAAAACTATTTAAATCGCTATACTGGATCTGTCGTCGTTATATCCCACGACCGATTTTTCTTAGACCGTATCGTCGATAAAATTTATGAAATAGAATTCCAACAAGGAAAATTATATCACGGTAATTACACGAATTATCAAAAACAAAAAGAAGAAGATTATAATCGTGAGCTTGGACTATATAGGAGACAACAAGATGAAATCAAGCGACTTGAAATGTTCGTCGAGAAAAACATCGCACGTGCATCGACGAGTGGTATGGCAAAAAGTAGACGTAAAATGCTCGAACAAATGGACCGAATCGATTCTCCAACGCGCGATACAAGGCAAGCACAGTTTCATTTCACCATTGAAAAGGAAAGCGGAAATGACGTACTACGTGTGAAAGAACTTGCGATTGGATATGACGAGGTTATCAATAACGACTTAAACTTCTTCGTTGAAAAAGAGGATCGTTTACTCGTTTTAGGACCAAATGGTATCGGTAAATCTACTCTCATTAAAACAATCGCAAAATTACTTCCTCCTATCAGTGGTGACATCCAGTACGGTACAAACGTATCGATTGGTTACTATGATCAAAAACAAGCAGAGTTCTATTCTGAAAACACGATACTTGAAGAGTTATGGAAAGAGTATCCTCATTTTCAAGAACAAGATATTCGTAAAATACTCGGACAATTTTTATTCACTCAAGATGACGTACTTAAGCATGTCTATCAGTTAAGTGGAGGAGAAAAAGCACGCATACAACTCGCTAAACTCATGCTACAAAAAAATAATTTGCTACTACTCGACGAGCCTACAAACCACTTAGACATTCAAAGTAAAGAGATGCTTGAATCAGCATTGATGGATTACCCAGGTACAATTATCGCCGTATCGCACGACAGGTACTTCATCAAAAAGCTAGCAAATCGCATTATGGAAATGGATACGCAAAAAACGAAAATCATAAATGGTGACTATGAATACTATCTCCATAAAAAAGAAGAGGAAGAAGCACAACGTGCATTTGTAGAGGAAACAGTGGAGAAAGATACTAACGACGATTACCTAAGACAAAAAGAACTTCGTAGCCAAATACAAAAACTATCGAGAGAAAGCGACAAACTTCAACAAAGAATAGAAATAATCGAGACAGAAATTGAAAAAGTCGAATTAGAAATGACACAGCCAGAAGTATTCAACGATTTTGAGAAAACAAATGAACTGAATGAGAAGCTCGAGTCACTGAATACTGAACTCGAATATAATCTATTAGAATGGGAAGAAATAGAGATTAAAAAATCAGAACTTGAATAATTCTCCACAACAATACACACATAATCCATAAGTTATGCACAAAGTTATCCACAACTGTGCATAACTTTTTTATTATGTCGTAATTTTTATTAAAAAACACATCAGATTTAGGCTGATGTGTTAGTATATTACGTCTTCTATATCTATATAGTTATATCCATTTAAATTTAAATCTGCGAAATCTCCACGTTTATACTGTTCGTACGCAACGGCCCCAATCATTGCAGCATTGTCGGTACAGTATTTTAAACTCGGTATATATAATTCTACTCCGTTTTCTTTTGTTAACGTTTCGAATCGTTCTCTAAGTCCACTATTCGCTGCGACTCCACCAGCAACGATTAATGTCTTTATATTTTCTTCGTCTAAAGCGCGCATTGTTTTTGTCGTTAAGACATCTACGACGCTTTCCTGGAAGCTTTTCGCAACATTTGCTGGTTTAATTTCGATGTTTTTCTGTCTTTCATTATGAAGGGTATTGATTACGTTTGATTTTAAACCACTAAAGCTAAAGTTATATCCCTCATCTTGCAATGCACGTGGGAAATTGTACGTATCGATGCCTTCTTTAGATAACTTATCTATTTCTGGACCACCTGGATACGGTAATCCGATTACACGAGCGACTTTGTCATATGCCTCTCCTACCGCATCGTCTAGAGTTTCACCGATCACTTCAAACTGTAAATGGTCTTCCATTTTAACGAGCTCAGTATGCCCACCTGACACGATTAACGCAATGAGTGGGAATTTTACGTCATGCTCTAATTGATTTGCATATATATGTCCTGCGATATGGTGGACAGGAATAAGTGGTAAATCATGTGCGAACGCAAATGCTTTCGCTGCGTTTACACCGACGAGTAACGCTCCGATTAAACCTGGTCCATATGTTACTGCAACCGCGTCGAGTTCTTTTGGTGTGACGTTCGCCTCGTGAAGTGCCTCTTCTATCACTCGGGTAATAGACTCAACGTGATGCCTTGATGCGACTTCTGGAACGACACCTCCAAAACGCTTGTGACTCTCTATTTGACTCACGACGATATTGGAAAGGACTGTATTGCCATTTTGTATGACACTTGCTGCAGTCTCATCACAGCTTGTTTCTATCGCCAATATATTAATATTTTTTTCCATCTAATCTCACCCACATGACATGTGCATCTTTACCTGCACCGTAATAATCTTTTCGTATACCACCATATACAAATCCTTTAGATTCATATAATTTAATCGCATGATAATTATTAACATTTACTTCTAATGATATTTGACGGACAGTTGGTTTACAATAATCTATAATAAAATCCATCAATGTATTCGCATAGCCATTTCCTCGCGACTCTGGACTGATCGCAATTGTTGTAATCTGTGCATCGTCTACTACAATCCATAGTCCAATATAACCGACAATGACGTCATTCTTTTCTGCGACAAAATAATGTGCAAAATGATTGTTACACAGTTCATGGACATATGTTTCTTCTGTCCATGGTGAATCAGGAAAAGATACAACTTCTATTTTCTGAACTGCTGGAACATCATCAGAGTTCATCGGACGGATTACGATTGATTGTTTTTCCAATTTCTCTCCGCCTCAGTTAATCTTAAATAGTCTGGTACAACGTCATGTGCATCAACTTTAGTTAAAAGATCATCATCCATTCCGATAAGAGATGAAATTCTTGGTGTAGTATGGACACCGTCAACTTCAAATGACTGTGTTTCTAATGTATTATGCACAATAACAGCACCGTATTTTAACACGAGATCTGAATACTCTTTCCCTGTTCTAAGCTTTGGCTCTTCTAATACATCGTATCCATTTTGATCAACGTCATATATCGCACTAAAACAGTTTCCACGTCTAGCATCCATCATTGGTGCAACTACACCACGATAGCTTGCTGCTAGCACGAGTAAGCTGGATACTGTATAAATCGGTATATTTAAGGAAAAAGCTAACGTTTTTGCAACTGTTACTCCTATTCTTAACCCTGTATATGATCCCGGACCATTTGCTACAATAATTCGTTCTAACTCAGACTTATCTACATTCGCTAGTTTAAGTACCTCGTTAATAACTGGCATTAACGTTTCTGAATGTGTGCGTTTAACATTGATATTAATTTCAGCTAATAATACGTCATCTGAAACGGCTACAGACAACGCTCGATTTGAAGTATCTATATATAAAGACTTCACTTATAACACACCTACTAACTCCTCGTATTGTTTACCTTCTGATCCAATTGTAAACTTCCTTTGATTTTCATCAATACGTTCAATATTAATTTTTAAAAATTCATTCGGCAAATATTCTTTTATAAAATTATACCACTCAATAATCGTAATATCGAAATCATTGAAGTACTCATCAAACCCTAAATCCTCATCACTCTGTTCTAATCGATAACAATCCATATGATGTAAATAATTATCATTTAATTTATATGACTTAATGATATTAAAAGTTGGAGAAGTAATTGCACGCTTAACACCTAAAGATTTACCTAAAAATTGAGTAAATTTTGTTTTACCTGCCCCTAAATCACCACTTAAAAGAATAACAAAACCTGGTTTTATATATTTACCAATCGTTTCAGCTAGTTGTTTAGTATCATTTAAATCATTTATATAAATAGTTTTATCCATAATAACCTCATAATATATAAAAATATATAAAAAAAGGAGACCCTATAGGGTCTCCAATGA
>NZ_KV802743.1:0-10731 GCF_001810835.1 Nosocomiicoccus sp. HMSC067E10
CAAGTGGCTAACTTAAACTTGAAATTTAAGATATAGGAATCACGTTAAAAATTCTATAATCATCGTTTTTGATTCGGACGAAAGAATGATTTTGAAAATTTAATCTACTTCATCAGTAAGTTCAGTGTAATTGTGCTAAAATAGGTTTAAAGTAATTCGAAAACCGAAATAAGAGGTGTCACTATGCGAACAGTCTTTAGTTATGCGCTAAAGTATAAATGGCTGATCATCCTCGGGCTTTTACTTATGTTTGTAGAGCTTGCGGTGGAGTTAATTCAGCCGTTATTTATCCAGGGGGTAATCGATGACGGGATTGCAGAAAATAATTTAAATACCGTTTGGTTTTATTTAGGTCTGATGTTATTTGCATCGATCATTTCAACTATTGCCGGTATTTTTAACACATATTTATCGAGCTTTGCAACGAATGCATTTGGTAATGACTTACGAAATGCGATTTTTAGACGTGTCCAACGTTTTTCGTTAGAGACGTTATCAAAATTTAACGGTTCGACGCTAATTACGAGACTCACTCAAGATGTTTTAATTTCTGAGATGTTACTATTTATGGGAATGCGTATATTACTACGTGCACCGCTTCTCGTTATAGGGTCGTTAGTGATGTCATTTGTCGTGAACGTAAAACTCGGCTTTTACTTAACACTATTGACACCGATTTTACTCGTCTTTTTATATATCGTTGCGAAAATGGGAGCGACTATTTTCAGTCGTATTCAAAGACGTCTCGATAAGATTAACCGCTTCTTCCAAGAGAATTTAAGCGGGATGCTTTTAATTAAAGTAAATAACCGTGCAGAATATGAATCGAATCGTTTTAGTGGTATTGCAGGTAAACTACGCGATGATATGATTTTTGGACTTCGATTAATGGAGTCGATCTTACCGGTTCTTTTACTCATTATGAACGGAAGTTTACTGCTCGTACTTTACGTATCGTCTGACTTATTACAGACGAGTTCAGTACAAGTCGGTGAAGTCGTCGCTGTTATTAACTACGCGTTAAGAATGCAAGGCGGATTTTCTATGTTTAGTTTCTTAATTATTTCTGCGACGCGTGCGAAAGCTTCAGCAGACCGTATTAGTGAAGTGTTACATGCAGATATTACTGAAGCAGAAACTGCTAAGAAAATCGATAACAATGAAGGTGCATCTGTAGAGTTTAAAAATGTGACATTTAAATACGTGAACAGCGTTTCAAATATATTAGAAGACATCTCGTTTAAAGTTGATAAAAATGAAACACTCGTCATTATGGGGGCGACTGGTTCTGGTAAAAGTTCACTCGTGAATCTTATACCAAGACTATATGATCCACAGCACGGAGAAGTGTATGTCGACGGTAAAAATGTGAAAGATTGGAACGTCAATGAATTACGAGAACTCATTGGATACGTTCCGCAGTCAGCAGTGTTATTTACCGGTACAATTTTTGAAAATATGCTCTGGGGAGACGAATTTGCGACAGAAGCTGACGTCTATGATGCGACGAAAAAAGCACAAGTTCACGACAACATTATTCGTTTTGATCATCAATATAGCACACAAGTCGGTCAACGCGGCGTGCAGTTATCTGGTGGACAAAAACAACGTCTATCTATTGCACGTGCACTTTTAAAGCGTCCCTCTGTCCTTATATTAGATGACTCAACGAGTGCGTTAGATAGAACGACTGAAAGTAGTTTATGGGAAAAGATGAGTGATTTAAATGTCACGAGAATTATTATTACGCAAAAAATTTCAACCGCACAAACTGCGGATAAAATACTTCTTCTTGAAAAAGGAAAAGTATCAGCAATTGGTACACACGATTCACTCCTGAAAGAATCAGAGTTATATCAATCGATTGTAGAAAGCCAAAAGACGGGAGGGTCGTTTGATGATTAAATTTATAAGAGAACCTTTCGGTTTAAAACCAATATTAAAAAAAGAAGATATTGGTAATAAAGGAAACCATAATCAGCAACGTGCATCGAATATGTCTGGTACGTTAAAGCGACTCTGGAAGTTTATGAGAGATGAACGTTACAAAGTATTACTCGTTATAATTATCGTTGTCATTACGAGTTTACTCGGTATCATCGGTCCGTTTTTAGTTGGTCGAGCGATCGATAACTATCTCGTACCAAAAGAGTTTGATGGGTTTGTAACTCTATTACTCGTATTACTCGGTGTATATGTACTTCATAGTATTTCGACGTTAGCACAGTCGTTTATTATGGTTGGCGCGAGTCAACGTACAGTATTTAATATGAGATATCGATTATTTAATCATATGCAGTATTTACCGATCGACTTTTACAATAAACGTCAACAAGGGGAGTTAATGAGTCGTATGACAAACGACATCGAGACGATTTCTCAAACGTTAAACTCCTCGTTCATACAGTTTACGACGTCTGTAATTACACTTATCGGTACAATTTCAGTCATGCTGTACTTAAGCCCGTTACTTACAATACTTACGCTTACAATCATTCCGTTATTATTTGTTCTGGTAAAGTATATAACAAACCGTACGCGTCCGTTATATAGAATACGTCAAAGAAGTACTGGGGAGTTAAACGCTTATATCGAAGAAGTAATTTCTGGTCAAGAAATCGTTAAAGCATTCTCTCAAGAAGATTATGTTATCGATCAATTTGAAAAGAGAACGAGAAACTTACGTGACGTCACATTTTGGGCGAACCTTTACAGTGGTATGATTCCTAAAATTATGAACATGTTAAACAACTTAAGTTTTACAATCGTTGCAGGTATCGGTGGGATACTCGCACTAACGACAGATACTGTAACAGTTGGTATTATCGTCGTATTCGCTGAATATGCGAGACAATTTACACGTCCACTCGCAGATCTAGCGAACCAGTTTAACCAAGTACTTTCTGCAATCGCAGGGGCAGAACGTGTATTCCATATTATCGATACTGAAACAGAAAAAGATGACGGTACGATTACAGATAGAGATTTAAACGGTCATATCGAGTTTAAAAACGTCGTATTTAGTTACGACAAAGATCAAAAGCGTCCGACAATTAACGATGTATCGTTTGACATCAAGCCAGGTGAATCGATTGCGTTAATCGGTTCAACAGGTGCTGGTAAAACGACGATCGTACAATTATTGAATCGATTTTACGAAGTTGACAAAGGTGAGATTTTAATCGACGGAGAAAACATCGAAAACTATAAGCGACACGTCTTAAAAGAAAACAGTGCGTTCGTCCTACAAGATCCGTTTATATTTAACGCATCGATTAAAGAAAACGTTCGATTCGGTAAGCTAGACGCGACTGATGAAGAAATTATCGAAGCATGTAAAAATGCGAACGCTCATGATTTTATTATGGAACTTGAATATGGATATGACACAGTGATCGACGGAGAAAATCATGCATTATCTGTCGGAGAGCGTCAACTTATATCAATCGCACGTGCGTTTATACGTAACCCGAACATATTATTACTCGACGAAGCGACTTCAAGTATCGACACGATTACAGAGTTAAAAATTCAAGAAGCATTAGAAAGCTTAATGAAAGGTCGTACGTCTATAATCATCGCACACCGATTAAATACAGTGCGCGCAGTCGACCGTTTAATCGTATTAGAACATGGTGAAATTATTGAATCCGGAAGTCATAAAGAACTCCTCGACCAAAAAGGTGTATATTATAAAATGGTGAACGGATAGTAATATTCAATGATATACTTTATAATAGTGACATACTAAAAATAAAAGGTGAGTTATAATGGCAACTAAAGATGAAATTGTAGCAGCTGCAAAAGAAGTCGGTAAAATGATTTCGGAAACTGAAGAAGTAAAATTCTTTGAAAAGGCAGAGGCGAAAATTCACGAAAATAAAGAAATCCGTGAAAAGATGGCAAGTTTACGTTCACTGCAACAACAAGCAGTAAACTTCCAAAGTTACGGGAAAACACGTGCATATGAACTTGCACAAGAAAAAATTGACGTACTCGAAAAAGAACTTGACGATATGCCAATCGTTCAGCAATTTATCGATGCGCAAGAAAATGTAAACGACATTTTACAAATGGTGTCACATGCGATTAGTAGTTCAGTGACATATGAAATCATCGAGCGTACAGGTGGAGATCACTTAGAAGGTGAAACTGGTGCTGCGATGAACAATAAAGCAAGTAAAGACGTTGAGTAAGGGAGTGGCTAGAGCCACTCTTTTTTTCATAAAAAAGAGATATGATTAATATCATATCTATAGGAATCAGTATTTATTTAAATATTTTATTCAATGTATTATCGAAATCTGCTTTTGTGATATTTATATTGAGTTCTTTATATTTATCATTCATTAACATAAAATATAGAGAGTTTTTAGCGAACATTGATCCACCTCATAATAATCAAAAAAAGAGAGTTTATTTTGTAAGTCGCCTCTCTTACGACTTTTCTCAACTCAGAATCTTTTGTTTATAGTCAATATGATTCTTTGACTCTTCTATAATTATTATTATATAAAAAATTAATATACAAAGCAAGTAAAGACGTTGAGTAAGGGAGTGGCTAGAGCTACTCTTTTTTTCATGGTATAATTTAAGTCATATTAATGGTTAGGATGAGTGTATATGTCGAACGTTACTCCGATGATGAAACAATATTTATCGATTAAAGAAAACTATCAAGATGCCTTTTTATTTTTTAGACTTGGTGATTTTTATGAGTTGTTTTATGACGATGCAGTTGAAGCGGCTAAGTTGTTAGAAATTACGTTAACTGCGAGAGATAAAACGAGTAAAGTACCGATGGCAGGTGTACCGCATCATTCTGCGACGCGCTACATTGAAAAACTCATTAACTTAGGTCATAAAGTCGCGATTTGTGAACAGATGGAAGATCCAAAGCTCGTAAAAGGTATGGTGCAACGTGAAGTCGTTCGCGTCATTACACCGGGAACGTTAATCGATGATTTTGGTATCGAACAAGATGAAAGTAACTATATTTTATCACTATATGTAAATAAAGATACGTACGAAGTCGTTTACGGAGATATTTCGACGGGTGATATGTATCAATTTAAAACGAAAGACACAGATACGTTAAACACTCAATTATCACGTATAAATGCGAGAGAAATCGTGACGACAAATGACGGAGAAACTGTACTTAAAAACATGTTTACAGAACCACCGTTAATCACTGTCGTAGAACATAGTGAAGAGAATGCTCATACACAGTTACTATCTTATATAGAAACTCAAAACAAACAAAAACTAACACATTTAAAAGATATTGTAGAGATCAATGTCGACTTACATTTAAAGTTATCTCAGTCGACGATTAGTAACTTAGAGCTCGTTGAAAATCTTCAAACTAAAAAGCAAAAAGGGTCGTTATATTGGTACTTAAATCAAACAGAAACACCGATGGGGCGACGTAAACTGAAGCGTTTAATAGAATCGCCACTAATAGACGTTAACGAGATTAAAAACCGTCAAGACGTCGTTCAAGTGTTACTCGACAATTTTATCGAGCGTGAAGATATAAAAGCTGCGTTAAATAACGTCTATGATATCGAAAGACTGACAGGTCGAATGAGTTTTGGAAATATCGACGTAAAAGGATTTGTAGAACTTAGAGATTCTTTAGAAGGCTTACCTGACGTGTACCGATTACTTTCATCGATTGGTTTAATTGATAATGTGTTATTTAAAGACTTTGACGTGTTAAGTGACGTCTACTCAATGCTAAAAGTATTAAAATCTGACGCACCAAAGACGATTCGTGAAGGTAATATTTTTGAATCAGGTGTTAGTGAAAAGCTCGACGAGTTAAGAGATTTACAACATAACTCAAGAGAGTGGTTAGAAAATTATTTAGAAACTGAAAAGAAAAGAACGAACATTAAAAATATGAAAATCGGTTTTAACAAAGTGTTCGGATACTTTTTAGAAATCTCAAAAGGACAAGCAGCGACATTTAACGCTGAAAACTTTGGTTATGACCGTAGACAAACGTTAACGAATTCAGAGCGCTATATTACACCAGAGTTAAAAGAAATGGAAGATAAAATACTAAAAGCAGAAGATGAAAGTGTCATCTTAGAGTATGAAATGTTCGTCGAGTTACGTGACAGCGTCAAATTACACACGGCAAGACTACAGCGTACGAGTGAACAACTGTCTATACTTGACTGCTTAATTAGTTTTGCAGACGTTTCTAATACGCACCAACTCGTTCGACCAACGTTTACGGACGGGAAATTAGAAATTATCGATGGAAGACACCCAATCGTTGAAAAGATGCTCGGAGAAAGAACGTACGTACCAAATGACGTCGTTATGGATAACGATACGTTTATTTATTTAATTACTGGACCGAATATGAGTGGTAAAAGTACGTATATGCGTCAAGTTGCGATGATTACAATTATGGCGCAAATCGGTATGAACGTACCAGCATCGTCATGTAAGATACCTGTATTTGACGCAATATTTACGAGAATTGGTGCGAGTGACGATCTATCGAGTGGTAAATCAACATTTATGATAGAAATGATGGAAGCGAATGATGCGTTAAAACACGCGACAAAGAATAGTTTAATTATATTTGATGAACTTGGAAGAGGTACGAGTACGTACGACGGCATGGCACTCGCTGAAGCGATGTTAAAGTATATTCATAATCATATCGGCGCGAAAACACTATTTTCAACGCACTACCATGAACTGACGAATTTAGACGCGTCACTGCATCACTTAATGAACGTGCACGTTAAAGCGTCAGAAAAGAACGGTAAACTTGAGTTCCAACATAAGGTGGAAAAAGGTGCAGTTGAAAAGAGTTACGGTATACAAGTAGCAGAACTCGCAGACCTTCCAAGAGAAGTGACGATTGAAGCGAGAAAAGTTTTAAAACGTTTAGAAGAAGCGAACTACGATAAGAAAGAAGACGTCACACAACTTGAATTATCGTTAGAAGAAGACACAGAAACGTTTAGTGTTGTAGAAGAAAAAATCAAAGCATTAAACGTAAATCATATGTCACCGATAGAAGCGTTGACATTACTGAGTGAACTTCAAGACGAACTAAAGTAAAGAGGGGATTATATGGAGAGAGTCCACGTACTAGATCCAGTTATCCAAAATAAGATTGCGGCTGGTGAAGTAGTCGAACGTCCAAGTTCGATCGTTAAAGAGCTCGTTGAAAACTCTATAGATGCGAAATCGACTTCGATTGAAGTGTTTATTGAAGAGAGCGGACTAAAAATGATACGTGTCGTCGATAACGGCGAAGGTATTGACGACAGAGATAGTCGTTTAATATTTGAGCGTCATGCAACAAGTAAAATCGCAGAAGACTACGATCTATTTGAAATTCGTTCGATGGGGTTTCGAGGAGAAGCTCTCGCGAGTATTGGAGCGGTATCTAAAGCGACGGTTGAAAGTTATCGTAAAGATAGACAACCGTTTAAACTCGAGTATAGCGGTGGTCGCGAAGTAAATTACACAGATGGTAAATCACGTATCGGGACAGTAGTTACGATTGAAGACTTATTTTTTAATACACCGGCACGCTATAAATATATTAAGAGCTTACAAACTGAAGCGGGTCGTATTATCGATATTATGCAGCGTTTTAGTTTTAACCATCCGCATATTCAGTTTAAATTAGCATTTGACGGTAAAGTTCGTTTTCATACAAAAGGAAATGGAAATTTACAAGAAGTCATTTCTGATGTGTACGGACTAAACGTCGCGAGACATAGTGTAAAAGTGGAAGCGAAAACTCCGGATTATAAATTATCCGGATTTATCGTTCGACCAGAAATTACGAGAAGTAACAAAAACTATATTAACCTTGCGATCAACTCGCGTATTATTAAAGATTTTAGACTCGTACAAAGTGTAGTCGAAGCGTATCATACACTACTACCAAAAGATAAATATCCAGTCGTTATATTAAATATCGACATGGATCCAAAACTCGTTGACGTAAACGTCCATCCAGCGAAAACTGAAGTCCGACTGTCTAAGTTAAAAGAGTTACAACAATTAATCGAACAGACGATTCGTGAGGAATTACGTTCTGAACGTCTCATTCCAGAAATCGAAGCGCGTGAGAAAACTGAAAAGCCAGTGATGACACAAAACGTGTTTGATTTTTCATCACACCGAGTGTTTGACAGTTCATTTAAAGATTATAAAAGGGAAAACACATTTTCAAATAATGAAAACAATACTAAAAATAATTTTGATATTCATACGGAAAAAAGAGATGAAGTATCTTATGTGAATACGCCAATTGAAGAGCATATGAGTCATTCACGAGAGTCGTATGATGATTATAACTATTCAAAATTACCGTATTTAGAAATCGTCGGTCAAATTCACGGCACGTATATCGTCATGCAAAACGATGAAGGTATGTACTTAATGGACCAACATGCCGCACAAGAGCGTATTAAGTATGAGTATTTCTATGAAAACATTCAAAATAGCGATGAGCGTGTACCTTTACTGTTACCATATCATTTCGAGTTTTCATATGACGACGTCATTCGAATCGATGAAAAACTAAAAGATTTAAAAGCGCTCGGCTTTAATATTGAAAAAACGGGTATTAAGCAATATACAGTGACAGAATATCCGTCGTGGATATTAAAAGACGATCCAGAAGGAGATATCGAGTCGGTCATTGATTTTATCTCGAATACTGATGAGTTTTCAGTCAATAAATATCGTGAAGAGATGTCGATTATGATGAGCTGTAAACAATCGATTAAAGCGAATCATTATTTAGATTTAACGCAAATGCGTGCATTATTAAAAGATTTATCTCAGTGTAAGTCACCATATACATGCCCACACGGTAGACCTGTCATTATTAAGTGGACAACGTATGAAATTGAAAAAATGTTTAATCGTATTATGAAGTAAGAGGTGTTTATTAAATGAAACAACAACTCGTCTATACGCGAAATGAAGCGATTGACGTAAAAGTATATGAACCAGAAAATCCAAAAGCCGCGATGTTACTCCTTCACGGAATTTCAGAGCATAGTGGACGTTATGATTATCTTTTAAACTTCTTTAAAGAGCATGACATATACTGCGTTGTATATGATCATAACGGACACGGTTCAAGAGATAAAGGAAATCGCGGAGAAATAGGAAGTTTTGAGACGCTCGTTCGAGATGCAAAAGACGTCTACGACTCACTTCCAGAAGATTTACCGAAATTTGTCATCGGGCATTCGATGGGGAGTATCGTTTTAAGATTATTACTCTCAACAATTCAACCAACAGGTGCAATCATTGTAGGAACAGGTAATCGTACGTCGCCGATGGAGATGATTGAAACAGCATTCGTTAACGGTGTCGCTAAAGTATTACCAGACGCTAAGAGCTTATTTATTAATCGTCTCGCATTTTCTGGATTTGATCGTCAAGTGGATGGAACAGCGAGAAATAGATGGATTAGCAAAAACTATGAAAACGTCGTGAACTACAACAAAGATCCATTATCTGGTCATCCGGTATCGATTAATACGTTTAAAGCTGTGAACAATGCGATTTTTGCAGTAAATAGTGAAGCAGTTATTGGACACTATAGTAAAGACACAAACTTTTTGTTAATTAGCGGTAAAGATGATCCATTTAGTCATAACGGTAGAGACGTTGAAGTGCTAGATGCGACTTTAAAAGCGCACGGATTACACACAAAATCCGTATTATACGAAGGATATCGTCATGAAATTTTAAACGAAGATATTAAAAATGACGTCTACCGTATGATTTTAGAGTGGATGGACACGGTAATCGATGGAGAATAACCAAAAAATAATCTGTCTCGTCGGGCCGACTGCTGTTGGTAAAACAGATATGTCGATTAAAATCGCAAAACGATTTAATTTAAACGTCATTAGTGGCGACTCGATGCAAGTGTACAAAGGGATGGATATCGGAACTGGTAAAATCTCTTGTGAAGAGATGGACGGTGTTCGCCATGAAATGATCGATATTTTATCACCAGAAGAAGAATTTTCTGTAAAAGAATTTCAAACGAGAGTCAGAGAGTTAATGGAACGTGAATATAAAAACGATAATATTCCATTTATCGTTGGTGGTACTGCGTTTTACATCCATGCGCTTATTAACGATTTTCAATTTGACGATGAAGATCATAAAGAGAAAGAAGCACGTGTACAGTATTACGAAACGTTTTCTAATGATGCATTGTTTGAGAAAGTAAAAGCATTAAATGAAGACGTTCATATTAACAATCGTAAACGTATGATACGTGTACTCGTAAAACATGATTTAGGTGCGAAACCGTCACATGATACTGAAGAAAAATACGACGCGTTAATTATCGGATTATATGACGATAGAGATGTCTTATACGAACGTATCAATGAGCGAGTCTTAACGATGATGAGTGAAGGACTTGAAGAAGAAGTAAGTAACCTCTTTGAAACGTATGACTTATCTAAAACAGCACTTGGAGCAATTGGTTATCATGAATTCATCGATTATTTTAACGGAAAAAAATCGCTAGATAAGGTAATCGAAGATATTCAACAAGATTCACGACGATACGCGAAGCGTCAATTGACATATTTAAGAAATAAATTGAGTGTGGAATGGTATAAAGTCGGTACTGATGAAGCGGAGATATTTGAGAGAATAGAGACATTCATAAAAAAGTCTCATTGATCATAAATCAATGAGACT
>NZ_KV802744.1:0-1631 GCF_001810835.1 Nosocomiicoccus sp. HMSC067E10
CACTCAAAACTGAATACAATATGTCAACTTTCCGTTCCATTTCCTTAGAAAGGAGGTGATCCAGCCGCACCTTCCGATACGGCTACCTTGTTACGACTTCACCCCAATCATCAGTCCCACCTTCGACGGCTCCCTCCAAATGGTTAGGCCACCGGCTTCAGGTGTTACCAACTTTCGTGGTGTGACGGGCGGTGTGTACAAGACCCGGGAACGTATTCACCGTGGCATTCTGATCCACGATTACTAGCGATTCCAGCTTCATGGAGTCGAGTTGCAGACTCCAATCCGAACTGAGAACAGTTTTATGGGATTCGCTTGACCTCACGGTTTCGCTGCCCTTTGTTCCTGCCCATTGTAGCACGTGTGTAGCCCAAATCATAAGGGGCATGATGATTTGACGTCATCCCCACCTTCCTCCGGTTTGTCACCGGCAGTCACTCTAAAGTGCCCAACTGAATGATGGCAACTAAAGTTAAGGGTTGCGCTCGTTGCGGGACTTAACCCAACATCTCACGACACGAGCTGACGACAACCATGCACCACCTGTCTCTCTGTCCCAAAGGGAAAATCATGTCTCCATGACGGTCAGAGGATGTCAAGATTTGGTAAGGTTCTTCGCGTTGCTTCGAATTAAACCACATGCTCCACCGCTTGTGCGGGTCCCCGTCAATTCCTTTGAGTTTCAGCCTTGCGGCCGTACTCCCCAGGCGGAGTGCTTAATGCGTTTGCTGCAGCACTAAGGGGCGGAAACCCCCTAACACTTAGCACTCATCGTTTACGGCGTGGACTACCAGGGTATCTAATCCTGTTTGATCCCCACGCTTTCGCACATCAGCGTCAGTTACAGACCAGAGAGCCGCCTTCGCCACTGGTGTTCCTCCATATCTCTGCGCATTTCACCGCTACACATGGAATTCCACTCTCCTCTTCTGCACTCAAGCGATACAGTTTCCAATGACCTTCCCCGGTTGAGCCGGGGGCTTTCACATCAGACTTATTTCGCCGCCTACGCGCGCTTTACGCCCAATAATTCCGGATAACGCTTGCCACCTACGTATTACCGCGGCTGCTGGCACGTAGTTAGCCGTGGCTTTCTGGTTAAGTACCGTCACACAGTAAGCAGTGACTCTTACTGTCGTTCTTCCTTAACAACAGTGCTTTACGATCCGAAGACCTTCTTCGCACACGCGGCGTTGCTCCGTCAGGCTTTCGCCCATTGCGGAAGATTCCCTACTGCTGCCTCCCGTAGGAGTCTGGACCGTGTCTCAGTTCCAGTGTGGCCGATCACCCTCTCAGGTCGGCTACGCATCGTCGCCTTGGTAAGCCGTTACCTCACCAACTAGCTAATGCGCCGCAGGCCCATCCTTAAGTGATAGATAAATCCACCTTTTAACTCTTAAACTTATGTTTAAAAGTGTTATCCGGTATTAGCTACGGTTTCCCGTAGTTATCCCAGTCTTAAGGGCAGGTTGCCCACGTGTTACTCACCCGTCCGCCGCTCGACTCTTAAAGTGAACCCGAAGGTTCGGTATAAGAAGTCGCGCTCGACTTGCATGTATTAGGCACGCCGCCAGCGTTCATCCTGAGCCAGGATCAAACTCTCCATAATAGTTAGAGTTTTCTAGCTCTTT
>NZ_KV802745.1:0-21180 GCF_001810835.1 Nosocomiicoccus sp. HMSC067E10
TTTTAGTGTCCAACTTTAGGGGTGCACCTCAATACGAGTGGGGAATTTTTTATTTATTAAAGAATTTGTCGTGTACTTCTTTAAATGATTCGTTATCAAAGATTTCGAGTATTTCATCGACTAATTTCTCATGTCCACATACGACACTCGATGCTTCAAGTTCTGGAACGTGTTCACCTGTTAACGTCACACATTTTAGTCCGAGTTCATTTGTTAAAATTCTACCCCCGGCATAATCCCATGGGAAGAGTTCGTAAAACACTACAGCCCCGTATTTCCCATCAGCGACTGACGTAAAGTCGAGCGCTGCGCTTCCTCTATTTCGTACAGAACGTGCTTTATCGACTAATTCGATAAAGAAATGTCTCACGTCGTCTTTTAATAACCATTTATGACTCACGCCGACGATTGTATTGTCTAATGGCTGATAGTCAACTTCTTTAATTTTCTCGCTATTTCTATAAGCGCCTTCACCAACTTTTGAGTGATAGAGTACTTTATTCGCTACGTCATACACAAGTCCACAATACGGTTCTTCGTCTTTATATATACCGACAGAAATCGCAAAGTTATCGTTTTGGTTAATGAAGTTTACTGTACCGTCAATCGGGTCGACAATCCACGTAAACCCTTTTAACGTTTTAACGTCTTTACCATATGTCTCTTCACCAACGATATTGTGTTCAGGGAACTGTGCTTTAATACGCTTATAAATAAATTCTTCTGTTTCTTTATCGACTGGCGTCACTAAATCATGTGGTCCAGTCTTTCTCATTACTTCAAAGCCTTCAAGTCGTCTCGTTTCAATAAAATCTCCAGCGTCTCGTATTAATGATTTTGCAAATTCATATACATCCATTTACTTCACCTCAATTATTTGATGATTACTCATTATTATTTTATCATAAAGCTAACGAATTGTTGGAGGAAGAGACGATGAACTACACATTTACTGAAGAAGATTTCGATGTATTTACACATGATACACTCGAAAAAACAATGTCTGAACTAAAAAAGCACGCACGAGTTAAGCTTGAAAATTTAGGTGAATACTTTAGTGATTACTTAACAGAGATGACGGATGACACACATTTTACACACGTCGCACAACATGCACGCCGTAAAGTGAACCCACCGATTGATTCTTGGGTTGCGTTTAGTACGAATAAACGTGGATATAAAATGTTACCGCACTTTCAAATTGGACTATTTAAAGATCATGCGTTTTGTCAGTACGGTATTATTTATGAAGCGCCGTCAAAAGAATATATGGCCGACCGTTTAATAAATCAAGTCGATGAGATTTTAAATTTAGGTGACGGATATTTTATTACAAAAAATCATATGAAACCTGAAAAGATGTTTATAAAAGATTTAAATGAAGACGACGTTAAAAAAGCAATCGAACGTTTAAAAACGGTAAAATCTGGAGAGTTAATGATCGGTAAGTTTTACGATAAAAATGATCCAGTATTAACATCAGACGAAACGTTCTTAGAAGAACTTAAAAACGTGTTTAATACGTTGCATACATTTTATGTGGAAGAAGAGTCGGTCTAACCGGCTCTTTTTTAAAATTAAAAAGCAACTACAAAAGTAGTTGCTTATAGATTACTCTTCATTTCTCTTATCGAGGTTTTCTCTTCTCGTACGTTTTGCATCATTATCTACATCGTCTAATGGAGATAAGTCTTCGTCGTAGCTGATGTCTTTATAATCCTCTTCGTCTACTGCCGTAAACATGCGTGTTTTTTCTAGATCTTCGTCTTCAGCGATTACTGGCGCTGGACTAGTTTCAGGTTTTTTAGCGACACGTGTATCGTCTTCATAAGTCGGTGATACTTGACGTTCATTATAATCATTGATAATCGTTTCTTTATCTTTACGTACAAATAATAATACAGCTGCAATTACGAACATTAATGATGAGAATAATGTCACGACAAATGGTGCAATAATGATTGCTGTAATTAATAGTAATGAACCTGCTAAGATTCTCTTTTTCATTTTCACTAAACCGATAAATGAAATAATTAACGGAATTACTCCAATTAAGCTAAGAAGCCATAATTTACTAAGCATTCCTACGAGAAGATCTGTTACTTCTTGAGGGTTAACTCCCTCTTCTACTGCTGCTCGTCTCGCTTCTTCTTCAATAATATTCATAAATTGTGGATCGTTTCCAATCGCATACGATACGTAGGCAATTAATAAAACGACTGCGAGTAGCGCAATCCAACCAATCCAACCGATAATTTTTTCAGGCACGCGTGAAATCGGTTCAACTCTCACGGTGTAATCTCGTTTTGCCATAATCTTCACTCCAATATGTTTCTGTTGTTTCTTGATTATACCCTATTTATTATTTTTTTAGACATATTATTTAAATCATTTTATTTTTTAATAATATCATTTGAATTCGTATCTTTTAACTCTTTAATAAGTCCCCAAGGATGATAACCTGATGCTTTTTCAAACGCGTTAAATAATGTTTTTTCTTCTGCTTTACTCGGTACAATTTCTTTAAAAGATTGATAGGCAGTCTGTAATTCATTATGAGTCACACCTGATTCATATCCCTTTTCAATCGTTTGATAAAAATGAGTTACTGCAATCATTTCTTCTGTCGACCAGTCTAAATCTAGTGGATAACTATATTCCATATATAAAAACCTCCAAAGAAAAAAGCGCTCATTTGAGCGCTTTTGTTAATTATAATGAGTGGATTGGACGTCCAAGTGCTGCTTCAGCCGCTTCCATAGGCATTTCACCTAATGTTGGGTGCGGGTGAATTGTTAATGCAACGTCTTCTAATGTCATTCCTGTTTCAACTGCTAATGCAAGTTCAGAAATGATGTCTGACGCGCCGTCACCAGCTACTTGAGCACCGATTACTAATCCGTCTTCTTTACGCGCAACGAGTTTTACGAAACCATCTGTTTTGTTTAAACCGATCGCACGACCATTTGCTGCAAATGGGAAACGGCCTGTAACGATGTCGAGACCTTCTTCTTTTGCTTCAGTTTCGTTAATACCAACTGATGCAAGTTCAGGTTCTGTGAAGCATACTGCAGGCATACCGATGTAATCTACTTCAGATTTTTCACCAGCGATTGCTTCAGCAGCAACTTTTGCTTCGTAGCTTGCTTTATGTGCAAGTGGTAAACCAGGTACGATATCACCAATTGCAAAGATTGAATCAACAGATGAACGACCTTGTTTATCAACTTCAACAAGTCCTCTGTCTGTTAATTTAACACCGATACCTTCTAAACCAAGTTCGTCTGTATTTGGACGACGACCTACAGTAACTAATACGTAGTCTGCTTCGATTGTCTCAGTGTTACCTTTTTTATCTTCATACGTAACTTTAACGCCATCTTTAGTTTCTTCAGCTGATTTTGCCATCGCCTCAGTCACAACTTTAACGTCTTTTTTCTTAAGGTTACGTTTAACGAGTGATGTCATGTTTCTTTCGAAACCACCTAAGATATCTTTCATACCTTCTAAAATTGTTACTTCAGTACCTAAGTTTGCATATGCTGTACCAAGTTCAGTACCGATATATCCTCCACCGATAACTACAAGTTTTTTAGGTAATTTTTCTAGGTTAAGTGCACCTGTTGAATCGAGTACACGATCACCAAATGCAAATCCTGGGATTTCAATCGGACGTGAACCTGTCGCTACAATCGCATGTTTAAACTCATACGTTTGTGATTGGTTTTCAGTCGCAACTTTAATGCTGTTTTTACCAGAGAAGTAAGCTTCACCTTTAACAACTTCAACTTTGTTACCTTTAAGTAGTGATTCTACACCACCAACAAGTTGGTCGACGACTTTACCTTTAAATTCTTGTACTTTAGAGAAATCTAATTTTACGTCTTTAACTTTGACGCCCATATCTTCAGAGTTTTTAGCATCTTGATATCTGTGTGATGAAGCGATTAATGCTTTAGATGGAATACAACCAACGTTTAAGCATACGCCTCCAACTGTATCTTTCTCAACGAGTACAACTTTTTGTCCTAACTGAGCCGCACGAATTGCTGCTACGTATCCTCCTGGACCAGCACCAATGACGACTGTATCTACTTCGATTGCAAAATCTCCTACAACCATTATTTTACCCCTCCATTAATAGTAAATCAGGATTATTTAGTAATTTCTTAATGTGATTTAATGCTCTTTGCGCTACTGCACCATCGATTACTCTATGGTCGTAACTAATAGAAATCGCAAGTACACGTGCAGGAACAACTTCACCGTCTACAACGACAGGTTGCTCTTCAATGCGTCCAATTCCTAAGATCGCAACTTCAGGTTGGTTAATTACTGGAGTAAACCATTTACCTCCTTCAGATCCGAGGTTAGAAATCGACATGCTTCCACCTTGCATTTCTTCCATTGTTAGTTTACCATCTCTCGCTTTTGTTGCAAGTTCCATAATATCATCTGAGATTTCAAAAATAGATTTTGCATTTGCATCTCTAATTACTGGAACGACTAACCCGCGGTCAGTGTCAGCAGCAATACCGATATCATAGTAGTGTTTATGGATAATTTCATCCGTTTCACTATCTACTGATGTGTTTAACTCAGGATATTTCTTCAGTGCAGATACAAGTGCTTTAACGACATATGGTAAGTACGTTAATTTCGTACCTTGCTCTTCAGCGTAACCTTTAAACTTCTGACGGTGTTCGTATAGATTGTCTACGATTACTTCGTCGATGTTTGTAACGTGTGGAGACGTCTGTTTACTACTCACCATCGCTTTAGCGATTGTACGGCGAATCGACGTCATCTTCTCGCGTGTTTCACGGTCTTTAGTTACCGTCGTTACACTTTGTTTAGATGTTTCTTCAGATTTAGTTTCTGCAGTATCTGCTGCTTCTTCAGCGCCACCATTCATAAATGCTTCAACGTCCGCTTTAGTAATGCGGTCGTGTTTTCCTGTACCTGTTACTTTCGTAATATCTACGTCGTTTTCACGAGCAAATTTACGAACTGAAGGCATCGCTTTTACGAATCGTTTATCTGTAGAATCTTCCTCTTTAGATTCTGATTTTTCTTCAGTTTTCTCTTCTTTTTCTTCTTTTACAGGCTCTTCTTTTTTATCTTCTTCTTTTTCTGAGTCAGAAGATGTGTCTTCTGACGGCGTATCTTCACTACCGTCATCAATCGTTACAAGTACTGTCCCGACTGTCGTCACTTCTCCTTCTGCGACGTGAATCTTTTGAATTGTACCTGATACTGGAGATGGCATTTCTACGACTGCTTTGTCGTTTGCGATCTCTACGAGTGTATCATCCTCTTCAATTTGGTCACCTTCATTGATGAACCACTTCGCAATTTCACCTTCATGAATTCCTTCACCGATATCATGAAGTTTCACTTCATAAGCCATGAATTTCCCCCCTAAGTTTTAGAAATTGATAACTTCTTTCGCTTTTTCGATAATTTCATCTTTTCCAGGCAGCCATACTTTTTCAGCTGCAGTGAATGGATACACTGTGTCTGGCGCGCTTACACGTAAAATAGGTGCTTCTAACGAAAGAATTGTACGTTCTTGTAACTCAGCTGTGACTTGTCCACCAACACCTGCTTGGTGCTGAGCTTCTTGAATCACGACTGCACGATTTGTTTTCTCTACAGATTTAACAAGTGTTTCGTAGTCGACTGGAGATACTGTTCTTAAGTCGATCACTTCTGCAGAAATATTTTCTTTTTCTAACTCTTCAGCAGCATGAAGTGCTTCGTGAACCATCGCACCATAAGCGATTAATGTCACATCGTCACCTTCACGACGAACCGCTGCTTTACCAATTTCCACTTCGTAAGCCTCTTCAGGTACTTCTTCACGGAATGAACGGTATAACTTCATATGCTCTAAGAAAATTACAGGGTCATCTGAGCGAATTGCTGAGATGAGTAGTCCTTTTGCATCGCTTGGTGTTGATGGAATTACTACACGTAAACCAGGCGTTTGTGCCATGAGACCTTCAAGTGAGTCTGCGTGTAATTCTGGTGTGTTTACTCCACCACCAAATGGTGCACGAACTACGATAGGAGTCTTTTTAGAACCGCCTGAACGGTATCTATGACGTGCAATTTGTCCAGCAATTCCATCCATCGCTTCAAATAAGAATCCGAAGAACTGGATTTCAACAACCGGACGATATCCTTCTAATGTTAAACCTAAACCGAGTGATGCGATTGCACTCTCTGCAAGTGGTGTGTCAAATACACGGTCGACTCCAAACTCTTCTTGTAATCCTTGAGTCGCTAAGAATACACCACCATTAACTCCAACGTCCTCTCCAAACACGAGTACGTTTTCGTCATTTTTAAGTTCTGTACGCATCGCTTCAGTAATCGCTTGAATCATCGTTAATTCAGCCATTGATTATGACTCCTTCCCTTTGTAGTATTCATATTGCTCTACAACGTTTGATGGATTTTCTTCATACATTAAATCCATTAAACCTGTGATCGTTTGTGGCGCTACTTTATCTGCTTCTTTAATCGCTTCTTTAACTTCTTCACGCGCACGCTCAATCACTTCTTTTTCTTTCTCTTCGTTCCATAATTCTTTTTCTTCTAAGAACTTTCTGAAACGAACGATTGGGTCTTTTTTCGCCCATGCATCGTCTTCATCTTGTTTTCTATAACGTGTTGGGTCATCTCCTGACAGTGTGTGTGCACCGTAACGGTAACATACTGTTTCGATAAGAGTTGGTCCTTCACCTTTAATTGCACGGTCACGTGCATCTTTTGTTACTTTATAAACTGCAAGTGCGTCCATTCCGTCCACTTGAACAGATGGAATACCTGCTGCAACACCTTTTTGCGCTAACGTTTTAGCAGCTGTTTGTAAAGATCTCGGTGTTGAGATTGCATATTGGTTATTTTGAACGACGAAAATCGCTGGTGCTTTATAAGCGCCTGCAAAGTTAATACCTTCATAGAAGTCACCTTGAGACGTACCACCGTCACCAGTATACGTAATTACGACGTTTTCTTTTTCTCTCTTTTTAAGACCTAAAGCGACACCAGCCGTTTGCACGTACTGTGCCCCGATAATAATCTGCGGGCTTAAAGCATTTACACCTTCTGGGAACTGGTTACCTTCATAATGCCCTCTTGAGAATAAGAATGCTTTGTATAACGGTAAACCATGCCAAATTAATTGTGGGACATCACGGTACCCTGGTAAAACATAGTCCCCTTTTTCAATTGCAAAATGACTTGCAATTTGTGATGCTTCTTGTCCAGCTGTTGGTGCGTAGAACCCAAGTCTACCTTGACGGTTTAAAGACGTAGAACGCTCGTCTAATACTCTCGTCCACACCATTCGCGTCATAATCTCCACTAATTCATCATCAGAGAGTTCAGGCATTTCGTTTTTATTTACGACTTTACCTTCCTCATCTAAAATTTGAAAAAGTTCAAATGACGCCTCAATATCTTGTAATTGAGCAACCGGATCGAATCCTTTTTTCTTCGGTGCCATACTTCTTCACCATACCTTTCATAAAAATGCTTACAGTAATAATAACATAAAGTATTCACGCATTTAAAAGATATCGACTTTTAAACGGTACTTCTGTTTCATTATATAGTATTTTGGACGTATCAGTAACTCTTTTTGTCATACTTCTATAATATAATGTATAATTAAAAAATGAATTTTAGCTTAGGAGAGATTTTATGCTTACAATGGATGATATTGTTAGAGATGGACATCCAATATTAAGAACAAAAGTAAAAGAAGTCACTGAAATTGACGAGGAGACAAAACGTCAATTACGTGAAATGCGCGAGTATTTAGTGATGTCACAAGATGAAAAAACCGCTCAAAAATATAATTTAAGAGCAGGCGTTGGACTTGCAGCACCGCAAGTCAATATCGATAAACGTATGATCGCGATTTACATTACAGACGAAATGAACGAACCAGTGTATGATTATATGCTCATTAACCCGAAATTAGTGAGTCACTCTGTACAAGAGACATACCTTCCAGGTGGAGAAGGATGTTTAAGTGTCGATGAAGATATCGACGGAATCGTCCACCGCTATAAACGTTTTAGAGTATCTGCATTAGATATTGACGGCAATAAAATTGAAATTAAAGCAAAAGGATTACTTGCAATCGTCCTTCAACACGAGATGGACCACTTAAACGGTGTGATGTTCTATGACCATATCGATCAAGAAAATCCAAACGAGCCGCATGAAGGTGCAGTACCATTTGAAGATTAAATAAAATCGTCATTTCTAGTGACGTAACGAATTCCTTTATCGTTTAAAATATCGATGAGTTGTTCGTACGTCTCTTCGTTTAAAATAAGTGGATCTGCCTCATGTGGTATAAAGTGATGTTCGTACGTATTTGAAGTCACATAATCATAAATTAAATTCATAATGTACATGTCATTTCTTACGTTAAACTCTATGAAATCGACGCGTTTATCTTCACGCGACATTTCACGACGAATCGTTTCGTAAATTTGTAAAGCATCCATTGCCTTACCCCCTTTATTATTATTATAAAGTCTTTGCAACACATTCGTCTATGAGGTAGAATAAACTTAAGTATAAAGGTACGAATTGTGTTTATGAAAATGAGCACAAATTGACATGTTCAATAACATCTAAAAGCCGAAATGGCAGTTGGCAACTTAGTATAAAAGGATATCTATCCGGTTGAAGATGTGCTTTCATGAACGAGCACATCTTATTTTTTATAAAACATTTAAGGAGTTTATTTGAAATGGAAATTTTTAAAGTATTTTATCAAAATCATAAAACGCAACGTATTATTCGTGAAGAAACAAAATCAATGTACGTTGAAGCAGAAAATTTAGAACAAGTAAGAAAGTATTTCGGTGACAAAGAAGTCACTTTAGAGCACATTGAAGCGTTAACTCCCGATCATTTAGCATACGAAAAAGAACATAACGAAGACTTTGAGGTTACGAAACTATAATGACTCAAACATCCAAAGTAAAAGTGTTCGCCCTAGGTGGACTTGGGGAGATCGGGAAAAACACTTACTGTGTGGAATACAAAGACGAAATTATTATTATTGACGCGGGGATTAAATTCCCAAGTGACGATGAACTTGGCGTTGACTACGTCATACCGGATTATACGTATTTAAAAGAAAACGAACATAAAATTAAAGCGCTCGTCGTCACACATGGTCACGAAGACCATATCGGTGGAATTCCATTTTTATTAAAAGAAATTTCAGTGCCTATATACTCTGGCCCACTAGCACTTGGGCTTATTCAAAACAAACTAGAAGAACATAAGTTAATGCACCGTACATCATTAAATCCGATTACGGAATCTGACGTTTTAGAGTTTGAACATATGTCAGTAGAATTTTACTTAACAACGCACTCTATACCTGAAGCGTACGGTGTCGTTGTAAAAACACCTGAAGGTAACATCGTCCATACGGGTGACTTTAAGTTTGACTTTACACCGGTTGGAGAGCCTGCGAACATTACAAAAATGGCCAATTTAGGTGAAGAAGGCGTACTTTTACTTCTATCAGACTCAACGAACGCGACTGTACCAAATTTCACAATGAGTGAAAAAGAAGTCGGTCAAAACGTTGAAGATATTTTTAGACAATGCTCCGGTCGTATTATATTTGCGACATTTGCATCTAACATTTATAGAGTTCAACAAGCAATCGATGCTGCTGTAAAATTCAACCGTAAAATTGTCGTTTTCGGAAGAAGTATGGAAAACAACATTAAAATCGGTCAAGAACTCGGTTATATTAAAGCGCCAGTAGACACATTCATAGAAGCAAAAGAAATTAACCGTTACGAAAAACACCAAATTATGATCCTTTGTACAGGATCTCAAGGTGAACCGATGGCAGCATTGTCTCGTATCGCAAACGGTACACATAGACAAATTTCAATCATTCCAGATGATACAGTCGTCTTTAGTAGCTCACCTATTCCTGGGAACACGATGAGTGTCAATAAAACAATTAATGCTCTTTATAAAGCAGGTGCAGACGTAATTCATGGACCGTTGTCAAACATCCATACGTCTGGACACGGCTCACAAGAAGAACAAAAACTAATGCTTAGACTCATTCGCCCAGAGTACTTTATGCCTATTCACGGTGAATACCGTATGCAAAAAATCCATAAAGAACTCGGTATCGACACAGGTGTCGATAAAGATAAAATCTTCTTAATGGAAAATGGTGACGTCTTATCTATCGATAGAAACGGTGCAGAGATTTCAGGAAAAGTACCAGCTGGAACAGTATTTGTAGACGGTATCGGAATTGGAGATATCGGAAATATCGTACTACGTGACCGTAAAGAACTTTCAGAAGAAGGTCTAGCAGTCGTCGTCGTATCTATCGACTTTAAAACACAGACACTACTTTCAGGTCCAGACATTATTTCTCGTGGGTTCGTCTATATGAGAGAATCATTTAGACTCATTCGTAGCGCAGAGAAACGTCTAAAAGAATCTATCGAAGAATTATTAGAAGAAGACAACGTCGAATGGTTTAACGTCAAACAACTCATCATTCAAGACTTATCGAATTACTTATACAAAAAAACACATCGTAAACCGATGATTTTACCAATGATTATGAGAGTTAACGACGAGACATTAGAAGATAAATAACATACTAAACACCCGTTACAAAATTGTAACGGGTGTTTTTTAATCGTCTCCCATCACTATTTCAAAGTGTGAGAGATCTTCATCGCTTGCTATTAAAATTAAAATATCATCTTCAAGAATTGGTGTATGTGAATCTGGTGACACGATAATATGCTCATGTCGTTTAATTGCTAATACGGATACTCCAAATTTGTTTCTAAAATCTAACTCATCTAACGTACGATTTGTAAAAGCTTCAACTGCTTTGAACTCTACAATTGAGTGGTTATCTGAAATCTCAAGTATATCTATCGTATGCGTTGATACGAGTCGATGAGCTAGTAGTCGCCCGATATCTCTTTCAGGGTGAATCACAGCATCTGCACCGATTTTTTCTAACACTCTACCGTGATAATCATTTTGAGCTTTAACCGTCACTTTTTCGCATCCGAGGTCTTTTAATATAAGCGTCGTTAAAATACTGCCTTGAATACTCTCGCCAATCGCAACGATGACGTGGTCGAAGTTAGTAATACCGACACTTTTTAAGACGTTTTCATCCATCGTATTACCGATTACCGCTTCAGTGACGAGATCCTTATATTCGTTAATAACCGCTTCATCTTTGTCAATCGCAAGAACGTTCACATTTAACTTTCGCAATTCTTTAACGATACTCGAACCGAATCTTCCGAGTCCGATTACCGCAAATTCTTTTTTCATAACTTACTCCTTACCTTGTACGTAATCTTTGTCGAATAAGAATAATCTCATTAATATTATAAGACTTGGAATAAGTAATAGTAAACCTAAAACGAACACAATGACGAGTGCGATAGCCATCGAGTCGTTAACGACCGCATCGAGTTTTATAAACGGATATAAAATATACGGTAATTTACTAATTCCATAACCGAAAAATGCGAACGCAAACTGTAACATCACCATAACAAACGCGACACCGTAATTTTTCTTTTTATAAACTAGGTAAGCCGCGATTGCCATAAATACAATACTACATAAGAAGAAGTACCAATAGTTTTGTGTGGCATTGTCAAAGTGCTCTCTATTCGTTGCGCGAAGCTCTAGGAACACAAATTGAGAAATGACGAGCATTGGAATTGTCCATGTTAAGAACCATGTACGCGTTAAGTGCACGGCTTGCTTTGCTTTTGCACGATTTGAATAGAAGAGTAAAAATCCACTCGAAATATATAACACAGAAATGACTGCTAGAAATACGACCGACCACGTATATCCGCTAAAAAATAGCTCTACATAGTCTAAATCAAGTCCTGCAGCAGTTTCTTCTATAAAACCACCCTCTGCTATAACTAATGCGACTGAAAGCGACGCTGGGATAAATAACCCTGTTACACCGTATAAAAACGTCCAAACCATATTCGTTCCTTGTGAATATTGGTTAAAAGCATAATAACTTCCGCGAATCGCTAACATGATTAACGAAATGGACGCTGGAATCAACAATACCGTACCGAAATAGTATGCCGAGTCCGGGAAAAATCCGACGATCCCAACGAAGAAGAATACGAAGAATACGTTCGTGACTTCCCATACAGGATTTAAATAGCGGTTAATAATCGGTGTAATAATATTATCTTGATTCGTTAATTTTGCATAGAAGTTATAAAACCCTGCACCAAAGTCAATCGATGCAATGACGACGTATCCGTATAAAAACGTCCAAAGTACTGTAATACCTAGTGTTGCAAAATCCATTAGAATCGACCTCCAGTCTCATCTAAACTTTCAGTACCATAATATTGAATTTGGCTATCTTTTGCTGATTTATCTTTAAACATACGCGTTAACACGAGAATAGTCGTCGTTACTAATACGAAGTATAAAACACCGAATAGGATTAGCGTTAACCCTAAACCACTCGCCTCGGTGATCGCTTCACTGACGCGCATATATCCACGTACCATCCATGGCTGACGACCAAGTTCAGCTGTAAACCAACCCGCTTCAATTGCTAAAAATGATAACGGACCGGTTAAGACATATATATACAACATCAACTTACTGTGTAGTAACTCCGGTTTTAACCATTTTAAGATAAAGTATAAAAGACTCGCTCCGAATCCAAACATTCCAAAGAATACCATGACGTCAAAGAAATAGTGAATGACAAGTGGTGGCCATTCATCTTTAGGGATATCGTTTAACCCTGTCACTTCAGTACTCGGTTTCCAGTCCGATAAAATACTTAACGCGCTCGGAATTCTGAGTGCACCTTTCACTTCTTGGTTTTCTTCATCGAGTACACCAAATAAAATTAAATCCGCGTTACTTTCTGTTTCAAAGTGCCACTCCATTGCAGCAAGTTTTTCTGGTTGATGATTATGTAAATACTTTGCAGATAAATCTCCTGCGAGTAAAGTGAGTCCAGACATAATTAAACCAATGACCATCATCACTTTTAAGCCTTTTTTGTGATACTCACGATCTTCATCGAATTTAGACTTTAATAAGTTAAACGCTGCGATCGTCACCATAATAAACGCTGCTGTCATATACGCTGTAACGAGTACGTGGAACACTCGTTCTGGCATCGACGGGTTAAACATCGCTTTTAAAGGATCGACATTTTTTAACACACCGTCAACGATTTTAAAGCCTGCTGGAGAGTTCATAAAGCTATTTACCATCGTAATAAACACCGCGGAAATTCCTGCACCAAGTACGACTGGAATTGTTAAATACCAGTGGTGCCAGCGATTTTTAAATCGATCCCACGTATATAAGTAAATACCTAAAAATATCGCTTCAAAGAAAAACGCAAATGTTTCCATGAATAGTGGTAACGCAATAATATGACCGGCAAGTTGCATAAACTGTGGCCATATTAATGATAATTGAAGACCGATAATTGTACCGGTAACAACACCTACGGCAACAGTGACTGTGTATCCCATCGCAATTCTACGTGCCATCGTTAAGTAGTGATAATCATTCTTTTTAATGCCTAGAAATTCCAGTACCATAATGAGTAACGGAATTCCTACTCCTACTGTCGCATACAGAATATGTACACCTAACGTTAAACCAGTCAATATTCGACCAATTAAAACATCTTCCATACTTTTCCTCCTCTATTATTAACACTTCTTGTATCTAGTATAGTACACATGTTCAGACTTTCACAAAAGATTCATAATTAAAATCAAAAAATCCTAAATACGAGTGTATTTAGGTTGATTTATCGAGTTTGCGTGCGATAGACAGCAGTTCTTCTTCTGTTTCAATTTGTGCGAGTAAAGGACGCAGTCTTTGCAGCTGTTTAATTTTTAACTGTGAAATACGAGTTTTCACTTCTACCATTTTATTAGGATCGATACTAATATGACGAATACCAAGTCCAAGTAATATCGGTAATGCTTCTAAATTTTGGCCGAGCACACCGCATATTGACACAGGGATATCGTATTTTTTCCCGCTCATAACGACGTTACGAATCACTTTAAAAATACTAGGATGCATCGATTGAGCGAGTAAATCAAAGTTCGGGCTCGTACGATCAAACGCAAGTAAAAACTGTGTTAAATCGTTCGTTCCGATACTTAAAAAATCCGCATGTTTAGCGAAACTATCGACATGTATTGCTGCAGCCGGTGTTTCAATCATCGCACCGAGATCGATTTTGTCTGTCATTCGTAAATGAATTTTTTCTTCATTTAAGATGTTTTTAATCCATAAAAACTCTTCGACGGACGTGACCATCGGCACCATAATTTTAACCGTACCAAATCGACTCGCACGAATGATCGCACGGATTTGTTGACGAAGTGTACGTTCATGTAGTTTTAAAAATCTTACTCCACGGGTACCGAGTGCTGGGTTGACTTCATCGAGCAACTCTTCAGGATGATAAGGTAAAAACTTATCCCCACCGATATCGAGTAATCGAAACGTCACGTCATCTAGTGCTTTTACGACGGATTCATAAACTCTATTTTCATCTGTCTCTTTTGGGAAATCATTGTGACTCATATACATGAATTCCGTGCGCATTAACCCCGCGCCATCAGCTTTATATTGAATGGCTTCTTCTACGGATGACTGAACAGAAACGTTAGCAGATACACGGATTTTTACGTGATCTTTTGAATACGTATCTTTCGTCAGTTCGATTTGTTCATTCTTTTCTTTCATAAGAAAAATTGCTTCTAGTTCTTCTTTTGTCGGAGAGAAATTAATGACACCGTCCGCGCTGTTTAAAATCGCATAATGGCTGTCCTCTGCGTAACTTAAAACGTCACCGACGTTAAATAACGCAGGGATTCCCTTTGACATTAAGAGTAAGCCTGTGTGAGAATGTTTTGCACCGGATTCTAACACGACGCCTTTAATATACTTTTTATCGAGACTTGCCGTAATAGACGGTGGCAATTCTTTTGCAACGATAATCGTATCAGAATTTAGTTGTGAAAAGTCTACACGTGGCGTATCTAAAAGATTTGCAATAATACGTTCTGTTAAATCGATAACGTCGTTACGACGTGCACGTAAATACGCATCTTCAATTGCGTTAAATGATTCCGTCAGTGCTTCTTTTACAAAGTTAACCGCGTATTCTGCCGTCTTCCCTTTGTTAATAACATCTCGAATATCCTCGATAAAGTACGGATCTTCGAGCATCATAATTTGTGCTTCTAATATCGCTTCATCACCTAAAGAAATAGAGAACTCCCTATTATCTTGAATAACACGAAGTTCTCTTTTAGATGTCTCTATTGCGATATCGAGTCTTTGATGCTCTCTCCAAATAGAAGCAGCGTCTACCTCGTTCTTGTTAATATCAAAGTTGACGTCTCTTATGACGACAACTTTTCCACTAACGATCCCTGGTTCAACTGTAATACCTGTGAGTTTACTCATCACCTATCAGACCTTCATGAACTAATGTGTTTTGAATTGCTTCAAGCGCTTCTGTTTCATCATCACCGTCTGCGTGAATCGTAATTTCAGCACCCTTGCCAACACCAAGTGACATGACGCCCATGATAGACTTTAAGTTTACTTTTTTACTGTTATATTCTAAGTCAATGTTTGCTTTAAACTTCGTTGCTGTTTGCACAAGTTTTGTCGCAGGTCTCGCATGAATACCTGTTTCATCGACAATAGAAAAAGTCTTTTGTTGCATAATCTCTCTCCTTTACAAGTCGTTTAAACATCTGAATTAAACTAATTGTACACGATTTCATAAAAAAATTCATCTGAGACTTTAATTTTTTATTTTTTTAATTGTTGAACGACAAAATCGATATGGTTGTCACCGAGTTTTTTCATTAAGAAGTAACTCACTGCACCGTTTACACTATGCGTAACAATTTTAGAAACCGCAAGCGACGGTTTATTATTCTTTTTAGAGATTACTTTTAAAATTGCTTTTGTAGAAAACTTAGATACGACGTCACCGACTCCACTTGAGAACATAATCATAATACGTGTTTTTATAGAGTCTGCATTATTTTCGATTTCTTCTTTCGTCACACCGAATACTTCGTTAATTTCGTCTTCAATTTCTGTCATATATTTAACGTCTGTTCCTAAATCGAGTAAAGGGACAGGTAAAGCTGCTGCAATTCCAGATTTAATTGCTTTCTTTTTAACGAGTTCACGTGCGATTTCTATTTTTTCATTTAATAATTGTTCACTATATTCGTACATGTAAATTCCTCCATGTTATTTATTCTTCTCTGTGAGTAATGTTAACACAATGAATGCAGCTAAACTTGAAGTACGCTCATTGATATCAAGTGGTGGTGATACTTCTGAAACGTCAAATGACGTTAAATTGTTTAACGTTCCGAAATATTTCACTGTCGAAACGACTTCTTCAGCAGTAAATCCGTTTGGTGACGGCGCACTCGTTCCAGGTGCCACTCCTTCTTGAACGCTATCCATACATAGCGTCATGAAGACGTGATCATAGTTTTCGAGTTCACCCTTAATTGTGTCAAGTAGTGATTCGTTTTGTCGTACTTCGTCGAGCGTCCAGTATTTCACACCGAATTCATCTGCAGTTTCAAATAATGTTAACGTGTTTCCGAGTTGTTGTATTCCGATGACGTAATAATCGATATTGTCGTCTTCAGAAAGCATTTCATAAAACATCGTGCCGGAACTTTTACGTTCTTTTCTAAGATCAAAGTGGGCATCTAAATTTAAAACGGCAATTTTTTCTTCTTTAAACGCATCTCTTACGCCTAGGTAATGCCCGTAAACTGTTTCGTGACCGCCACCTAAGATGACAGTGAAGTTATCATTTTGAAGAAGTTTTGATACGACATTCCCGAGTTGTTGTTGGGACGCTTCTAAATCTTCGGTACCCTCAATACTACCAATGTCATAAACATCATTCATGTACGCCATTGACGACATTCTCTCACGAATTTTAGTCGGTGCTTCTTTCGCACCGACTCTTCCTTTATTTCGTTTCACACCTTCGTCAGACATAAATCCGACGATGACGTCTGAATTTGTTTCATTCGTATACGACTGAACGACTTGGTGGAAACGTTCTTTACGATCTGAATCAATGCGACCTGTATATTCGTGTTTAATCATTTCTCTCACCTCTAAATGTTTTAAATATACTCATTAAAAGAAGTGGCGTTGTCAGTAACACGAGCGAGATATTCAAAGGTAATATAAAAATGCTTAACTCGACATCTCTAAATAATGTTATAAAGAGACTCGTCGTTACTTTTAGCCATAAAGCGACGATGATAATCATTTGTCTGTTGTATGCTTTATCTTTTAACGTATTAAGCACTGTAAATAAAATATACAGTACCGCAAGCAGAAACGTTAACGCTAAGTTAAACCACTCGTACATATATTTTACATTTGAAATTTTAAATAGCCCTTCAAATACGACGTTGTTACGGTTGTTAAACTCTAAAAAGATAACGATTAACGTCAAGAATCCAAAGACGAGTTCAAAGTAATTCACTTTTACCCAGCGGATCGGCTTAATTTCAAAAAAGTTATAAAAAGCGTTAATTACTTTGTCACGCACACGGTATACAGCATGCATAAACGTAAAGTATTTGTTGACGTCTACGTTTAACTTAATTTTACGTCTCGCGTGAACACGTGACATTTCTCGTTCTTCATCTTTCACTGGTCGTTTTAAAATGTTTTCTGATTTAGATAAAAGGACACCGACTGATAGTGTGAGTAATGCGAGTGTCCACGTCATCGTGTAGTACATGTTGATCGATAATACGTCTGTTGGACGAAGCCCAGAATCGATATTAGAGTACACGCTATTTTGCGTAACAAAATAAGCCACACTGTAAAAGAATAAAATGACTAAATATTGTGCTTTACGATATATTTTATCGAAATACTCATTAAAGACGTTATAAATCATATGTACACTAAACGCGAGTAAAAATAAAATACTGCTCCATCCGTATACGTGTGACATTAAAAATGTCGACCATAAAAACATGACAAACGTTAAACTAAAAAAGAATACGATAAAACGACGGTCGTAAGCTGTCGTTCTATTCATTACTTTCGCAAACTTAAACATCAGTAGTCCGAGTCCGACAAGGACAACACCTGACAGTAACGTAATCAGTAAAGAATGCTGAATTACAATACCTAAAATATTTTTAAGCTCTATAAAAAATATATTGATAAAATCAAATACGTTTTTAATCTTTTCCCCGGAAATATCTTGTTTATTTGTAATACTTTTAAAGTTAATTAATATAAACAATCCTTGTATAAGAAAAAATACGCCAAGTAGCGTACAAGCAATCGTTTCTTTGTGGTCATTAAATCGTTTATACATGACTTCACCTCTTTAAGTATTATACAGAAAAGAGACGTGTAAATCATCAAATTAAAAGACGAGCTACTGCTCGCCTTTCTCTTTACTGCTATTTAATGCACGGTGACCGATATCTTCTCTGTAGTAAAAATCTCCGTCATTGTATTTGATTTGTTTCATGTGTTTATTTACTTTGTTTAATGCTTCTTCGATCGTGTTCCCGTGGTTGCACACCATGAGAACGCGTCCTTTACTTGATATATAACTGCCATCTTCTTTTTGAGATAGCCCACTAATATACATATACTCTTTTAAAGATTCAGGGAAATCTAACTCAAGACCGACGTTTTCTTTATATGGATAGTCTTTTGTCGCAAGTACAGCACCTGCCATAAAGCCTTTTTTCCACTTCATTTCAAAAGACTCTTTACGTTTTAACTTTTCAAGCATATTTAAAAAGTCGTTTTCTAACATACTCATTAACACTTGTGCTTCCGGGTCACCAAAACGTGCGTTATACTCTAACACTTTTACGCCGTCAGCTGTATGCATTGCACCTAAAAATAGAACGCCGAAGTATTTCATCCCCTCTTTAACCATCGCGTCAACTGTAGGTTTTACAAGTGTATCAATCGCTTCTTGGCGTACTGAATCGTCAAGGTGTGTGATTGGAGCATATGCTCCCATACCGTCTGTATTCGGTCCGACTCCACGCTTATACGCAGATTTATGGTCTTGAGCGATAATTTCAAACGGATGAAATACATCTTCATTGACGAGTACCATTAACGAAAACTCTTCTCCGTCTAAATATTCTTCGATAATAATCGGCTCGATTTTAGGTGTGTCTTCTCCTTTAAATTGAGCGATATAATCGAGTGCTTCATACGCTTCATCTTGTGACTGTGCGACGACAACTTTCGTGTTGTCACCGAGTCCATCATGTTTAATAACGATTGGATAGTCAGCTTCTGTTAAATAGTTTTTTGCTTCGTTGTAGTTTGTAAATATTTTATAATCCGCAGTTGGGATATTGTATTTATTAAGTAATTGCTTCGTAAATATTTTAGAAGTTTCTATTTGAGCCTCGTGTTTACGTGGGCCAAAAACAGTTAAACCGTACTCATCGATTAAAAAGTCTGCTAAACCTTTTTCGAGTGGTTCTGGCGGTCCGATAATGACCCAGTCGATTTGTCTTTCGATACAAATACCTGCAATTGCATCAAAGTCATTTGGGTCTACTCTATACATCACTTCACAAATATCATTCATGCCAGCATTACCAGGTATTGCAATGATTTTATCTGCAACTTTCGAGTCCGCTAACATTTTAACGATCGCATGTTCTCTTCCGCCGCTACCTATAACTGCTACATTCATTTTACATTCTCCTAAGTTACCTGTTGTACTTCCATTATACAAAAAACGCTTTCAATTTGAAAATATTATCACGTTTTTAATCCACCTTTGTTTAGTAGAATTTTTTGAAAAAATTTGTAATAATAACAGTAACACGAATATAGGGGGATATTTCATGACAGCAGAATTATTAGACGGTCGCGAGATCGCGAAAGATTACCGAGCAGGTTTACAAGAACAAGTTGAAGCATTAAAAGAAAAAGGAATTACACCAAACTTAACAGTCGTTATCGTTGGTAACGATGGTGCTTCATTATCATATGTAAAATCTAAAAATAAAGCCGCAGAAAAAATCGGTATGTCGTCAGGTATTATTCACTTAGAAGAAGACGCAACAGAAGAAGAAGTACTAGACACAGTTCGTCGCCTAAATGAAGACGACAACGTACACGGTATTTTAGTTCAAGTACCACTTCCAAAACAAGTAGATGAAAACAAAGTCCTCGAAGCAATCGCTCCGGAGAAAGATGTCGATGGATTTAGTCCAGTAAACATCGGACGAATGTACACAGAACAAGAAACGTTCATTCCATGTACACCACTTGGAATTATGGAGTTATTAAAACATACAGGATCACTCGAAGGAAAAGAAGTTGCAGTAATTGGACGTTCACATATCGTCGGACAACCAGTTTCTAAACTATTAACAAACGAAAACGCAACAGTCACACTGATGCACTCACGCACAAAAAACATGGTCGAAAAATTAAAAGACTATGACGTCGTAGTATCAGCAGTAGGAAAACCAGGACTCGTTCACGGAAAAGACCTTAAAGAAGGCGCAATCGTGATTGACGTAGGAAACACAGTCGTCGACGGAAAACTCGTCGGAGACGTCGATTTCGAATCTGCAAAAGAAGTTGCTAGCTACATCACACCAGTACCAGGCGGTGTTGGCCCACTTACGATCACAATGGTATTAAACAACGCACTCATCGCAGCAAAACGCTTAAACAATGTAGAATAAAAAAATGTCCAGCACTCTGCTGGACTTTTTTATGGAAGTGACCCCACTGTTAATGTGACGCCACTGTGTGTCGCGTCAGTGGGTGGTTATTCTCTTGGTGATAGTGAGGCGGCGTGGTTGTTGGTGTGTTTTTACTCTTTAAAGGGGTTTGGTGTTTTTCTTCGGATTTTATTTAACAAAAAAATCGCGATTTTGTTAGTTATCCCGATTTATTTAACATATTTCGGATTAGCGGGGCTATTTTTGTTAATTATAAATTTTTATCTAACAGATTCGCACGCTGTGAGCCGGTTTTTGTTAATTATCTTGATATATCTAACAA
>NZ_KV802746.1:0-3842 GCF_001810835.1 Nosocomiicoccus sp. HMSC067E10
TAATGGAGCGGGTGAGGAGAATCGAACTCCCGACATCAGATTGGAAGTCTGAGGTTTTACCACTAAACTACACCCGCGTTTTCGTTTCAACTCTTACTATTATACAGAGTTGAAAAACTAAGTCAATAGAAAAGTTAAAGTTTTTTATTTTATTTTATCTGCGCAACTAGTTGTTAAGTTGACGCCTAATTATTATACACAATCGTTTAACTTAATGCAAACAAAAATGTATATGCGGCTGAGAGGACTTGAACCTCCACGGGATAAACTCCCACTAGGCCCTCAACCTAGCGCGTCTGCCGATTCCGCCACAACCGCTTATTAAGATAACGATATCTATTATATTCTCTTTACATTTCTCTGTCAATACGATTATTTAGATTTCTCAATACTTTTTATTTTTATCAACATCCATACTAAATATCTTCTTTTAAATAATGTATGTTTTACTTCTATATAATGAGGGAATTATTATTCTGTCGAATTTGCAAGTCAAAATTTAATGTGCTATACTTTATTTAGAATTATTCTAATTTAATTTTGGAGGTTAATTATGTCAAAACACTATAACCCTGAAGAACAAAAGTTAACGACTCTATTCGGTAACCCTGTAGGTGACCGTGAGAACACAATGACTGTTGGCCCACGTGGTCCAATCGTTATGCAAGATCCTTATTTCTTAGATATGATGGCACACTTCGACCGCGAAGTAATTCCAGAGCGTCGTATGCACGCTAAAGGATCTGGTGCTTACGGTACATTCACAGTAACAAATGATATTACTAAATATACGAAAGCAAAGATTTTCTCAGAAGTTGGTAAGAAAACAGAAATGTTCGCTCGTTTCTCAACTGTAGCTGGTGAACGCGGTGCAGCTGACGCTGAACGTGATATTCGTGGATTTGCACTTAAGTTCTACACTGAAGAAGGTAACTGGGACTTAGTTGGTAACAACACACCTGTATTCTTCTTCCGTGATCCTAAGTTATTCCCAAGCTTAAACCACGTTGTTAAACGTGATCCACGTACAAACGTGAATAACCCGAATTCTCAGTGGGATTTCTGGACGTCATTACCTGAAGCGTTACACCAAGTAACAATTCTTATGACTGACCGTGGTATCCCGTCAGACTTCCGTCATATGCATGGATTCGGTTCACACACTTACGCGATGATTAACGAAGATAACGAACGTGTATGGGTGAAATTCCACTTTAGAACACAACAAGGTATTCGTAACTACACTGCTGAAGAAGCAGTAGATGTTGTCGGTAAAGACCGTGAATCTTCACAACGTGACCTATACAACGCGATTGAAGATGGAGACTTCCCTAAATGGAAAATGTTCATCCAAGTAATGACTGAAGAAGAAGCAAGAAATCATTACCATAACCCGTTCGATTTAACAAAAGTATGGTATAAAGGTGAATTCCCATTAATCGAAGTTGGTGAGTTTGAGTTAAATAAAAACCCTGAGAACTACTTCGCAGAAGTAGAACAAGCAGCGTTTGCACCAACTAACATCGTTCCTGGTCTTGGATTCTCACCAGACAAAATGTTACAAGGTCGTTTATTCTCATATGGAGATACTCAGCGTTACCGCTTAGGTGTAAACCACCACCAAATTCCAGTAAACTCACCAAAAGGTGCGACAAACGTATGTCCATTCAGCCGTGACGGTGCGATGAGAGTTGACGGCAACTTAGGCTCACATATCAACTATTATCCAAATAGTTACGGTGCACACAATTCACAAAAAGATGCAAAACAACCTGAATTAAACTTAGAGCTCGGTCAAGTATATGAGTACGACTTCCGTGAAGACGACGATAACTACTACGAGCAACCAGGTAAATTATTCCGTCTTCAATCTGAAGAAGGTAAACAAACGATCTTCAAAAACACTGCAATTGAAATGGCAGGCGTTGAAGAGCACATTAAAAAACGTCACATCTTCAACTGTTACCAAGCAGACGAAGAGTACGGTAAAGGTGTCGCAGAGGCACTCGGCATCGACATCAACGATGTTGACCTTGTAAATGGAGATCACCCATTCGAAGGTAAACCAGTACAAGTAAAAAAAGACTAATATAAATAACTAAAGAGTGAAGCAAATGCTTCACTCTTTTTTAATTACTTTTTCATCGTTAATGATATTCTATTTTTCTTTTCGTCTACTGATAAAACAGATACTTCAACAATATCTCCACTACTTACAACGTCGAGCGGATGTTTTACATATCGATTAGCTAGTTGTGAAATATGGACAAGTCCATCTTGGCCGACTCCGATGTCAACGAATGCTCCGAAGTCTGTAACATTTCTTACTGTTCCAGATAGCTTCATACCTTCTTTTAAATCCGAAAGTTCTAACACGTCACTTTTTAAAATCGGTGTATCGTACTTATCTCGGATGTCTCTTAAAGGCGCAATTAAACTATCGATAATATCGTTTAATGTCGGAAGTCCGATATCATTTTCTTCACTATATTTACGTTTATCGAGTGTATTTAACTTTTCCTTAATACTCTCTTCACCGAGCTCATCTATCGATGCACCAACTGATTTTAGTAATGCATATGTGTTTTTATATTGCTCCGGGTGAATTGGCGTTTGGTCGAGTGGTTCTTCTCCACCGACAATTCTTAAAAATCCGACAGCTTGCTCAAATGTTTTCGGTCCTAGTCTTTTTACTTTTTTAAGGTCTGATCGTTTTGTAATCCCTTCAGTCTCTCTATACTCTACAATGTTTTTTGAAATTGTTTTATTTAATCCTGAAACGTGTTCTAGTAATTTGTAAGACGCAGTGTTTACATCTACACCAACTTGGTTTACTGCTGTTTCAACGACAAAATCTAATGACTCATTTAAGAATTTTTGGTTAATATCGTGTTGATACTGTCCGATTCCTAATGATTTCGGGTCGATTTTTACGAGTTCAGCAAGTGGATCTTGAATACGACGGGCAATCGATACCGCACTTCTCTCTTCTACTTCAAAATCTGGGAATTCTTCACGTGCTACGTCCGACGCTGAATACACAGAAGCACCCGCTTCATTTACGATAATAAACGGCACTTCTATTTTATATTTCTTTAAAAAGTTTGCAACGAATTCTTCAGTCTCTCTCGATGCTGTTCCGTTACCAATCGCAATTAATGTGACTTTATTTTCTTCAATAATTTCTTTAAAAATCGCTTCGCTTTTATCCGTGTTTTTAGAGCTGTGAGGATAAATAACATTCTTCTCTAAAAACTTACCGTTTGAATCGATAACTGCAAGCTTACACCCTGTTCGAAACGCTGGGTCGACACCTAAAATCGTATGATTTTTAAGTGGTGGTTGTAGAAGTAAACTCTTTAGGTTTTCTTCGAAAATATTTACCGCATGCGTTTCCCCTTTTTTCGTTAACTCATTACGTATTTCACGTTCTAAACTTGGTAAAATTAAACGTTTTAAACTATCGTCGATCGTTTCTTCTATCAATTGCTTTGTTTTACTTTTTTCTTTTAATTCTTGACGGTATAAATAACTCGTAATTTTATCGTCATCATGTTGGAAACCGATGCGTAACACATCTTCTTTCTCTCCACGATTCATTGCAAGTATACGGTGCGATGGTATTGTTTTTACGCGTTCACTATAGTCATAATACATTTCAAAAATTTGCGTTTTGTCATCGTGTTCCTTTTTCTCAGTCGATGTAATTTCTGAGTGATTTTGAATGACGCTTAATATGTACATACGGTGTTGTGGGTTATCCGAAATTATTTCTGCAATTATATCTTTTGCACCTGCAACTGCGTCTTCTATATATTTGGATAATTCTTCACTGTTTGCTC
>NZ_KV802746.1:3942-15948 GCF_001810835.1 Nosocomiicoccus sp. HMSC067E10
AAATACGACTTCAATGCAGATGAAGATGTTTTCTTCTTCTGTCTAAACGGACGATATAAATCTTCAACACGTGCTTGAGATGTTTGACGTAATATTTGATTTTTTAGATCTTCAGTAAGTAGCCCTTGTTCGTCGATTAAGCGAATGACATCTTCTTTTCTTTTTTCTAATTCTTCTAGATAGTTATACTCATCAGAAATTTGCTTAATTGAAACTTCATCAAGTCCGCCCGTTTGTTCTTTTCTATAACGTGCGATAAAAGGCACCGTCGCATTTTCTTCTAACATATTGAGTACGTTTAATACATACTCTGATTTAATTTTTAATTTACTCGATAACTCTTTAACTAATATTTCGTTCATAATGTCCTCCTAAACAATAAAACCTAATCATTATGATTAGGCTTAAATATCTATATCTGTATTTTTAACAGAATCTCTCAACTTTTTAAGTGCTGCACGTTGTAATCTTGATACATGCATTTGGCTTAAACCGATTTTTTCTCCAGTCTCTTTTTGACTTAAAGATTCTAAAAATGTATATCGTATAATCTGTTGTTCTCTTTCAGATAAAATCGGTAATAACTTTTCTATAAGTAAACGTTCCTCGGTTTGAGCATAATTATCATCTTCCTCACCCATTACGTCGAGTAACGTCACAGATGAACCTTCGTTATCTGCGTCAATCGAGTGATCCACACTTAACGCATTGTAGCTTTGTCCCATCTCCATCGCTTCGAGTACTTCTTCTTCTGTTGCACCGATATATTCTGCGATTTCTTTAACAGATGGTGATCGCTCTAGCTCATTCGTTAACTCATCTGTAGAACGTTTGATTTTTGGACCAAGCTCTTTAATACGCCTCGGGACATGAACACTCCACGTTTTATCTCTTAAATAACGTTTGATTTCACCGAGAACTGTCGGTACTAGAAATGCTTCAAATTTACGCTCAAAAGATAAATCGAATCGTTTAATTGCACCGAGCAATCCAATCATACCGACTTGTACAAGGTCTTCGTGATGTGATTGCCCTTTTGAATATCGATATGCGAGTGACTCGATGAGTTTTTCATAGTGATAAACTAAACGCGTTTGTGCTTCATCGCTTCCAGTTTCTTGATATTCAGTAATTAAGCGATTAATTTCATCACGTGAAAGTTCTTTTCTAGTTTGTGATTGCTCCATCTTTTTGCACCTGACCTTCACCAATGTACTTCACCATACTAATTGTCACACCTTGTGTACGTCTAACGTTCACATCATCCATTAGTGTCTCAATTAGGAAAAGCCCAAGTCCTCCTTCTCTTAAAAAGCTTACAGAATCAGACTCTTCGTACGGTCCAAGTTCTTTTTTTACCGTTTCATAGTCAAAACTTTTTCCAGAATCTTGAACGATAATTTCAACACGACCCTCTGATACCGCAAATCCGATAGTAATTTCATTATCGCTATCAGAATATGCATGCTTCACTGCGTTCGTTACCGCTTCGCTAACAGCAATCTTCGTATCTTCAATTTCTTCGTATGTCGCGCCAGCACTATTTAAAATACCAGATAACGTTAGGCGAACGAGCCCTACGTATTTTGGTTTTGCAGGTATTTTCATTTCTATATATTCATAATTTTTACTCATCTACATTCGCTCCCGATTGCGTGATTTGAATCAAGTCGCTTAGTCCTGTAATTTCAAATAGTTTCATAACACGATCGTTTGCACCTGAAATTCTTAACTCATTATTATACTGATTTAAATCTTTGAGTGTCCCAACAAAAAGACCAAGTCCTGTTGAATCCATATATGTAAGGTCACTTAAATCGACGTGTAAGTTATGAGTGCCTTCTGAGACGATCGGGTTAAATACTTTCTTTAATTCCGGCACTGTATAAATGTCGAGTTCTCCTCCAACTTTCACATAAAATACTTCTTGTGCCTCTTTGACTTCAATCTTAATATTCATAACAGTAATCCTACTCCATTTCAGACAAATATATAGTAATACAATACCCGTATTGATTTTTTAATAAACGTTAATGTAGCGTCTTAATTAAAATACACGTTAAATCATCTTTTCGAGTCTGATCTTGCATACGAGTGAGTTGCTGATATAGATTTCGGACGATATCTTGCGGATGTTCGTCGCGATTATCGCGAATCATATTTTTAACGTCTTCCATATCTATAAAAGTACCGTCGTGCTTTCTTAATTCTGAAACCCCATCAGTGTAAATGAAAATCATATCTTTATCATTAAGTGAAACTGTACTTTCTTTATAGGAAACGCCTTGCATCACACCGAGGACAAGGTCTCTCGTATCGAGTGTTTCAAAGATGTCGTCTTCATATCGATATATTAATGCGGGCTCGTGACCAGCACTAGCGTATGTAAGTTCAAAGTTTTTATAATCATAAACGGCATAAAACATCGTAATAAACATATTTTTATTGATGTTTTTTTCTACTAAGTCATTAATTTTCTCTAACACACGGTGAGGGCTATACGTTAAATGTGAGAGTTCTAAAGAGAACTTTAACATCGCCATCGCAATAGATGCAGGGATACCTGAACCGATGACGTCTGCAACTGCGATACCTACTTTATCGTCATATTGTTTTAATATGTTAAAGTAGTCTCCGTTTACTTTTCCTGCAGCAACACTAATTGCACCGAGTTGTGAGTTATCGATAATTGGAATTTCTGACTTTAACATCGTACGCTGAACACTTGCAGCGACTTCTAATTCTTGGTCATGATGATTAATTTGATCGAGCATCGCTCGATAATCACGGTACGTAAATCCGAATGATATCATGACTTCCTCAAGAATTTCTAACGACTTTTTTATTTCTTCACCGTCGTTAATATGTAAATGATTGAGCATTTGAATATGTAAAGATACAATTTCTTCAGGAGAAGTGTCTATTTCAATAACATTTTGACTGAACGTTTGGCATCGTGCGATTGCTTCATCCACTGCATTCTCATAAATGAATAGTTGTAGTATCGTTTCGTATTCTTTTGCAAGTTTATCAATGTAGGTCAATCGTGCTCCTCCTATTCATTAATATGTATGTAATGCTTACTTCGATTTACGATGTTTCTTCTTTTGCTTTTTGTGTGAATCATCGTCTAGTCCAAGGCTGATCTGAATCGCCTTGTCCACTTCTTTCATTTTCTCATCATCTAAATATGTAAGTTTTTCTTGTAACCTAGTCTTATCTATCGTTCGAATTTGCTCTAGCAGTATTACCGAGTTAGTCTTAAACTTATACTTTTCAGCGTTCACTTCGACGTGTGTCGGTATTTTTGCTTTATCAATTTTTCCAGTAATCGCAGCGACGATTAACGTCGGTGAAAACTTGTTCCCCGTATCATTTTGAATAATAACAACAGGGCGTTTACCGCCCTGTTCAGAGCCTTGAACTGGAGAAAGATCAGCTAGGTATACTTCTCCACGTTTCATCTACTCACCATCTTTTTTGTTATTGTTTTTATTTTGTTCATTTTGAAGTTTTTGGGAGTAGATACGTTCTACCTCACATTCAAGATGAAAACCTTCTCTAGCGATTATTAAGTTAAGTTCAGACATCTCTAAATATCCGTCTTTCATAGACTGTTCTATTGATTTGTCTAACATATATGAACTCACAATAATCCTCTCCCTTTATTATCCATAACATTACTTATATTTTAACATAATAAGTAACATTCTCTGAATTATTTTAAGATTTCATTGGATACGTCTATTTCACCAGATTGTTTGTATACGCGTGGTAGTCGTCTCGTTAGTAAATTTGTCGATTCATACGGTATTGTGCCGACGTGTGCACTAAAGCGCTCAAGTGATTGTGGACTATCGTAATGGTTATCAATAATGATGACTTCATCTCCAACTTTAGCATCTACTTCAATCATCGCAGCATCCATACAAATACGGCCGACAAATGGATAGTGTTTGTCGTTCACTTTTACAGTATATCCTGTATGTTTTCTTAATAAGCCGTCGCCGTATCCGATCGGTATCGTCGCGATTTTCGTATCGCTATCGACGATAAATGTCTCATCGTAACCGACAAAGTCGTTTTTCTTTAATTCATGCGTATCGACAACGTATGTGATCAGTCGTAACGCAGGGTTAAGTGGAACTTGTGATTTCTCTTTGACCATTAAACTTGGGTAATAGCCATATAGTGAAATTCCTATTCGAACTGCATTCGTAAAATCACCATCAAACAGTAACGAACCCGCTGAATTTAATACGTGTACAAATTGTGGGCGTTTTACTGATTCTACAATTGTTTTAAATTTGTCAATTTCCTTTTGTGCACCGTAAGACGTCGATGCAGCAAGTGCAAGATGAGAAAAAATACCTTCGTATACGAAGTGATCTGATGCTTCTATTTTTTCAATCATCTCTTTAATTTCTTCAACATCATCTGTACCGTAGCGATTCATATGGCTATTCACTTTAATATGAATCCATACGTTTTTGTCATATTCACCGGTATTATGTTTTAATGCCGCTTCAAGCCACTTTAAATTTGGAGCTGTGAGTGCGATGCGATGCTGGATTGCTTTATTTATATGTTCTGGATTGATGATTCCAAGAATGAGTATTTTAGATTTTATACCGTGCATTCTTAGTTCAATCGCTTCATCGAGTGTTCCAACCGCAAAAAAGTCTACCCCATTTTCTTCTAAAAATTGACTTACTCTTACGGCGCCATGTCCGTATGCATTAGATTTCACAACAGCAATAAATGTCTTATCTTCGTGTAGTCGCTGAACTTCTAAATAGTTACGGTATATTCGGTCTAAATCGACTTCAACGTATGCATCTCGATAAAATCTATCTTCCATAATTATACTCTCCTTAATTATCACTCATTATAATGACAGTCGCTGTCGCGTATTGTTTAGAGTGGGATATTGAAATCAGTGAATTTGTATTTACTATATACGGTTTTCCGTCATCGTCGTTTAAAATCTCAATATGTTTAAAGTTTAAAGCGCCAATTCCTGTTCCAAGTGCCTTTGCGTATGCTTCTTTCCCTGCAAAGCGCCCGGCTAAATACTCAAGCTTTCTCTCGGTATTTTTAATTGACATATACTTTGCGAGTTCTTCATCACTTAAAATACGACGTGCCAAACGGTCGTCTTTATTAACTGATTGAATACGTTCAATTTCGATAATATCTGTGCCGAGACCATTAATCATGTACTTCATCCTCTTTAAGAATTGCTATTTCTCTTTTTCGGTTATCTTTTACGATACTTCGAATCATCGTACGAATTTCATCGGCACGATCCTTTTCTAATTCAGGGATATACGTGCCACCACCCGCTGTCGATATACTAATTCCTTTTAAGCCGAATTTACTCATGATTGGACCTTCTGTCACGTCTACATTTTGGATTCTAAAAAGTGGAATTACCGTGTGCTTACGGTTAAATATACCATCGTTAACGATGAGTACTTCATCTGTAAATTTAAATTCAAAATACTTATAAAATAAACTTGGGTGAACCCACATTCTATAGATCAGTTCATATAAAAGAAAAAGTCCTGCAATTCCTCCGACAATCATCGCTGGAATGTGTAGAAAGTCAAAGAAATATGCTAGAACACCACAAATTATAATAACGACGAGTGCGACTAGAAGTCCGAATACAGCTTGAATTCTCCAGTAGTTAATCGCTTTTCTAGATACTTTCTCCATTCTGAACTCCCTTTCTTACATAGTCGAATATTTCATTTGCTTCTTTATACTCTAAATGTTTTACGTCAACCGTTGTAGGTATAAGACCAGACGCTGTTTTCACTTCAATAGTTCCGAGGTTTGCATGCTCTGTAAATATCGTTTGGCGAATCGCGCAGTCGATAATTTTACTGCGTTTAAAAATATAATGACTGCGTTTAAATGAAGATGTCGTTAACATATTTAAATCTCCATTTTCAATACGAACACCGCTATTTTTAGCTGAATATATGCCACTAATAATAGTTAAAACTATTATAAACACACCGACTAGAAGTACGATATATAATGCGATCATTTGATTATAGTAATAAAGAATACCACTCGTGATTGAAAAGACCATAAAAAGTACAAAGAGCGAGACTTGGAAATATCTCCTATATGCCCTAATCGGAACATTCGGTTCAGGTCGTTCGATATTATACTCACTAAAATGTTCATTTAAAAATTTATAACTCTCTCTTTGTCTAATAACAGGAGTCAACACAACGTCTCCAACGTCTTCATCAGAAAAGTCGTTGCTCGTAATTCCGACATATAACGCATGAATTTTAAATAGACGCTCAAATAATCCGTCTTCTCTTACAGAAATATTTTGAATGCGTTTCTTATTAATCGTAATTGTTTTTCTCTCGAGTAAACCGTACTGAATAATAAAGTCATCTTTATGCTTTTTAATTTGGTAACCGTAGTATCTGACAAATATGATGATGCCACCGATAATTATTCCAATAAATAAAATGACAATTCCTATCGCAATCAGAATCGGAACAAATAACGTACTTGCGTGTGCTTGGAGAGATTCAATCGCATTTACAATAATCGTATCAAATCCGAAGTACCCGAGTCCCCCAGCGACAGCTGTTAAAAACATTCCTAGTCCTCCACTCGTTGCGATAAGTAATAGCATTTCTTTTGGCGAAATTTCGTAGACGACTTCTGCTTCATTTAATTTAAAATCAGCGCTCTTATTTGTTTCATACGATTCATTTTCGGCTTCTTCATGTACTTGAGAAGAGTTTTCGTCTTCTTTTTGCTGATACACATACGTTCGAATCGACTCTGCCATATCGTATTTCACACCAGGTAGGGAAATACTTTCAGCTGGACTTTTAATGTTTACAACTGCAACGTTAAATAGTCGGGCGAGTATTGGTTGAGTAATATCGATACTTTGAATACGATCGATACTTAACTCACGTTCATTCTTAACGAACAGCCCAGATTTATAAATGATCTTGTCTGCTTCAAACCAGTAACGCACTGTCCACTTTTCAATGATACCGGTACTAATTAAAAATATACTGATGATTATTAAGATGATTCCAAAAGCGTTATCTGTTAGTGCACCTTCTTGTAATTTACTCGTTCCGAGGTTGTATATAGTAAGTACGAATACGTACCAATATCTTTTAAATACATCGATTATAGTTAAAAGATAAGATACAGGATGTAATTTATGAACGTTAGACATCACTATCCACCTCTTTTAAACGCGTGATAATCGTATCTTTTAGTTGCTCGGCCCGAACCGTTTCAATTTCTGGTAAACGAACGGTATATGCAGCGTTTGTTAATTTTATTTTCGCGAGATTAAATCGTCTTGCAATAAATCCTTTTTCTAATTCAACGATTTGTACACGTTCAATCGGATACAATGCCGTTTCTATAAAGAAAAAACCTTTTTTAACGATTAAATAATCGTCATATACACCGATTTTTGTAATTCTCGTATATAAAATCGGACGTAATAAAACACGAAATACGATATAGAGTACAATTAATACGGCATAGATAATCACTGATAATTTAAAATAAAAATCTAATATATAAGACACGAAGATATATATCGTCGGAAGTAAAAAGATAACTAATCCATCGAGCACTGCTCTAAGTTGCATATACGGACGTAGATTTTTATCGACAGATTCCATGCGCACACTCCTTTTTTAATCTATTATACATGAGTTATTTTTTATTATAAATTAAAAAAAGCGCCAGACGGCGCTCTAAACTACTTCATAAATTGTTTAAATGTCTTCTTATGATTCGATCTGTCACGGTTGTCGCGTTTTTGAGGTTTACGACGGTTGTTTCTATCACCTTTTTTACCGCGATTATAGTCTCGACGTTTTCCACCAGACTGTTTTGCTGTTGCACGTCTTGGTAGAGGCTTTTCAAATGATAATTGAATCGCATCGTCTTCTTTTTCGTTGACATATTCGCTCACAAAAGCAGTAATAATATCTAAAGGATCGAACGTTTCGACTAATTTTCTCGATAATTCGTATACTTCTTCGTCGATTTCTTTTCCTTCGTATTTTCTTACTTTATCGATCATGACTTCTGCTTGCGCCGCTTTTACTTCTTCTTTAAATGGTGGACGTAGCGGACGAATCGGTTTACCTTTCGTCTCCTCAATTAGACGTAAGTAACCCATTTCGATTGGGTTAACAAATGTTAACGCGACACCACTTTCACCAGCACGTCCTGTACGGCCGATACGGTGCGTGTAACTTTCAGCGTCTTGAGGAATATCAAAGTTATACACGTGTGTAACACCTGTAATGTCGAGCCCACGTGCAGCAACGTCTGTTGCAACTAAAATTTGTAGTGCGTCATTTTTAAACTTCTTTAATACTTCGAGTCGTTTTGACTGAGTAATATCTCCGTGAAGGCCTTCTGCTAAATATCCTTTAGCAATTAATGCACTCGTCAGTTCGTCTACACGACGTTTCGTACGACCGAATACGATCGCAAGTTTCGGGCGATGAACGTCTAAAAAATCGACGAATACGTCTAGTTTTTCTAACTCTTTCACAATCGTATAATACTCTTCAATTTGTGGATCTGATTGATTTTGGTTCATCGTTTTTACGATTTTCGGTTCATCCATGAAACGTGTGACGAGTTCTTGAATTGCTTTTGGCATCGTTGCACTGAATAGTAACGTTTGACGATTCCCCTCAGGCAGACGGTCCATTATAAACTTAACATCGTCGATAAAGCCCATGTTCATCATTTCATCCGCTTCGTCTAATACGAATTTAGTGATGTGTTTTAGTTTTAACGTACGACGTTTAATATGGTCGATGACTCGTCCTGGAGTCCCGACGATAATTTCAGGGTGTCTTTTTAACTCTGAAATTTGGCGTTCGATTGATACGCCTCCGAAAATAACAGATACTTTTAACTTTTTATATTTAGAAAAATGTTTAAGTTGCTCGCTCACTTGCATCGCAAGTTCTCTTGTCGGCGCTAAAATTAACGCTTGCGTTCCTTGTCCACGCTGGATTGTTTCAACGAGTGGAATACCAAACGCTCCTGTTTTTCCTGTACCTGTTTGTGCTTGTCCTAATATGTCTCTTCCTTCTAATGCGAAAGGAATACTCTCCTCTTGAATCGGAGTTGGAGTTTCAAACCCCATTTCTTCAAGTGCAAGTATTGTTTCATCACTTACACCTAGTGCTTCAAAAAATTTCAAATGTATAGTCTCCTTTGACTCTTAACTATTATCTCATAATGCATAACTACTTAATGCTATCATTTTCACGATCATTGTACAACAACTATTCACTGATCAGTCTTTCGAGTTTCATACCACGAGATGCTTTTAATAGTATGACCGTATTTTCATCTTTTAACGAATTTAAACTATTCTTTAACTGTTCTATCGACTCGAAATGTTGTGTATTTTCTTTTTGAATCGTATCATGAATCGTTTTCGCATGTTCACCATAAGTGAAGATATGTGTAAAGTTGTTATCCTCATTTATATATGCTCCAACCGATTCATGAAGTTGAGCGCTGTATCTACCGAGCTCTAATATATCTCCTAAAACGAGCACTTTGTTTTTATAATCTAAATGACGTACTGTATCAATTGCACTTTTCATCGATGAAGGGCTTGCGTTATACGCATCATTAATAATTAAAGCGCCAGTCTCATCGATATGTTGCTCCATACGCATATTTGTGATCGTTAACTGTTCTAAACTTTTCTTTACATCCGATTCACTAATATTAAAATGCTTGCTAAGAGCGATCGCAAAGCTCGCGTTAACGGCGTTATGCTTACCAAGTGACGGAATTGAATAGTCAAATCCATTTAGTGTAAAACTCACACCGTTTTTATCTTCTTTAACGTTTGTCACAACGAGGTCATTTTTATCAGTTAAACCGACTGTAACCTGTTCATAAGGTGTATCTTTTTTAACAAGATTTTCGAGTTCGACATAGTCATTGGAATAGATAAATAACCCGTCCTCTTTTAAATCATCGACAATTTCATACTTCCCTTTTGCGATGTTTTCTTTAGACCCTAACTTTTCTATGTGAGATTCTCCAACGTTCGTTAAAATCGCAATGTCAGGACGAGCAATGGATGATAGATAATGGATGTCACCAAGATTATCCATTCCCATTTCTAATATCAAAATATCCGTATCGTCTTTCGTATTAAAAATCGTCAGTGGCATTCCAATTTCATTGTTGTAGTTTCCAATTGTTTTTTTAACGTTAAAATGAGGTGCTAATACACATTCGACCATATCTTTTGTCGTCGTCTTACCGTTAGACCCTGTAATCGCAACGACTTTTGTATTTAACGTATTTAAATATCCTCTTGCGATGTCACCAAGTGCTTTTTGAACGTCCTTTACTATAATTAGCGGTGCATCAACATCTTCTTTTTCTGATAAAGAAACACATGCCCCTGATTCAATCGCATTCAATATAAAATCATGTCCATCGACATTTTCACCGACAAACGGTGCAAACAAATTATTTGTATCAATCGTTCTCGTATCGATTGAAACTCCGTGAATCTTTGTATTTTCAATTTCTTTTGCTTTATCGTTTAGCTTGCCTCCGCATAGTTCGGAGATTTTTTTAATTGTTAATGATATCATGATATTCATTCCTATAATTTTAATAAAATACTGTTATAATTATTAGATGGACATAAGTCCTACATATTAGATTACCACAGATTTAGGTGAAGCTATTGAATCAAAAAAAGTATTCCCGTCAAAATTTAAATATATTAGTTCGTATTGATTGGACACTTATTTTTATACTTATTATGCTCGCAGCGATCAGCATACTCATTATTAGCAGTGCGATGACGAGCGAACAGTATTCAACAAATTTCGCTCAACGACAACTATTATTTTACTTATTTGGATTTTTAATTGCATTTATTTTAATGCTCATTCCGTTCCATTTTTATAAAGATTATATATGGGGTATATATGCTTTTGGTATTTTGAGTTTAGTGTTTCTACACTTTTCTCCATTTGAAAGTATTACTCCAATTATTAACGGTGCAAAAAGTTGGTATCAGTTCGGTTTTTTTAGTGTTCAGCCTTCTGAATTTATGAAAATCATATATATTATGGCACTTGCATACGTCATCAGCCAACATAACAAATATAAGATTGAAGACGACTTATCATTAGACGTTAAATTACTCGGTAAAATGGCAGTTGTTTCCGCATTACCAATGTTGTTAGTACTATTACAAAACGATTTAGGAACGACACTCGTCATGGTTGCGATATTCTTTGGAATGGTCCTCATATCTGGGATTAGTTGGTGGCTTATTTTACCCGTCGTATTTGTCGTTACGACAGTCGGTGTGTCACTGATACTCGGTATTTTATATCGACCAGATTTAATCGATAAACTCGGAGTACACGCGTATCAATTCGATAGAATTTACTCTTGGCTACAACCAGAAAAATACATTTCTGACAGTGGTTTCCAACTGATGAACTCACTCATTTCAATCGGATCAGGTGGAATTACAGGTCGTGGCTATAAGGACGGTATAATTTATATTCCTGAAAACCACACGGACTTTATATTTACAATCATCGGTGAAGAGTTCGGTTTTATTGGAACGACTTTTGTAGTCATCGTATTACTCTCATTATTACTACGACTGTTTAGAATTTCACTGTTAACACACGACAGTTTCGGTGGATATTTTATAATCGGATTTTTATCGTTACTGTTTTTCCATATATTCCAAAATATCGGAATGACGATTCAACTCGTACCAATTACTGGATTACCGTTACCATTTTTAAGTTACGGTGGTAGTGGTTTATGGGCAAACATGGTCGGAATTGGTATTGTACTAAGTATTTATTTTTATGAAGTTTCTAGTAAAAAAGAAGCTCGATTTAACAAATAAAAACGCAAGCAGCTCTGATGTGCTACCCAAAAGTTGGACTTTTGGAA
>NZ_KV802747.1:0-3170 GCF_001810835.1 Nosocomiicoccus sp. HMSC067E10
ACGTACATTGAAAACCAAATAGAAGCAACAGATTATATATTAATATATGATTTCAAGCGTAGAAACCGAGAACGAAAAAGTTCAAAAATACACGCGCGATAGAGTAGAGATACTCTCTCACAAATTCATTACGATTAAGTAGTGAAGGGCGCACGGTGGATGCCTTGGCACCAAGAGCCGATGAAGGACGGAACAAACACCGATATGCTTTGGGGAGCTGTAAGTAAGCTGTGATCCGAAGATTTCCGAATGGGGGAACCCGGCATTTTTAATGTCACTCCATTACGAATTAAGTAGTGATGGTAGAGGTAGACCTGGGGAACTGAAACATCTTAGTACCCAGAGGAAGAGAAAGTAAACACGATTCCCGTAGTAGCGGCGAGCGAAGTGGGAAGAGCCCAAACCAGTTTAAACTGGGGTTGTAGGACTTCGAGATGCGAGAAGCAAGTTTAGTGGAAGATTATGGAAAGAATGACCATAGAGGGTAACAGTCCCGTACACGACAAGCGAGCGGACGCTAGAAGTATCCTGAGTACGGCGGAACACGAGGAATTCCGTCGGAATCTGGGAGGACCATCTCCTAAGGCTAAATACTCCTTGGTGACCGATAGTGAACCAGTACCGTGAGGGAAAGGTGAAAAGCACCCCGGGAGGGGAGTGAAATAGAACCTGAAACCGTGTGCCTACAAGTAGTCAGAGCCCTATAAGGGTGATGGCGTGCCTTTTGTATAATGAACCGGCGAGTTACGCATACATGCAAGGTTAAGCAGCGAATGTGGAGCCGAAGCGAAAGCGAGTCTGAAATGGGCGAGTAGTATGTGTGTGTAGACCCGAAACCAGGTGATCTACCCATGACCAGGTTGAAGTCCAGGTAACACTGGATGGAGGACCGAACCGACTTATGTTAAAAAATGACCGGATGAGTTGTGGGTAGGGGTGAAATTCCAATCGAACCTGGAGATAGCTGGTTCTCTCCGAAATATATTTAGGTATAGCCTCATATTATCATCGTGGAGGTAGAGCACTGTTTGGATAAGGGGCCCATCCCGGGTTACCGAGTTCAGACAAACTCCGAATGCCATAGATGAGATGTATGGGAGTCAGACAGTGGGTGATAAGGTCCATTGTCGAAAGGGAAACAGCCCAGACCACCAGTTAAGGTCCCCAAATATATGTTAAGTGGAAAAGGATGTGGCGTTGCACAGACAACTAGGATGTTGGCTTAGAAGCAGCCATCATTTAAAGAGTGCGTAATAGCTCACTAGTCGAGTGACGCTGCGCCGAAAATGTACCGGGGCTAAACATATTACCGAAACTGTGGATCCGCAAGGATGGTAGGAGAGCGTTCTATATGCAGCGAAGCCAAACCGAGAGGGAAAGTGGAGCGTATAGAAGTGAGAATGCCGGTGTGAGTAGCGCAAGACGGGTGAGAATCCCGTCCACCGAAAGACTAAGGTTTCCAGAGGAAGGCTCGTCCGCTCTGGGTAAGTCGGGACCTAAGCCGAGGCAAACAGCGTAGGCGATGGACAACAGGTAGAAATTCCTGTACCGGTGTAACATGAATGAGTGAAGTGGTGACGCAGGAGGAGAATCGAATCGCACGACTGGAAGAGTGCGTGCAAGTGACAAGCTGTCATACCAGGCAAATCCGGTATGAGTGTAAGGTAAGTCATGATGCGGAGGGCGAAGCCCGAAGATCGATATTCACACTGCCAAGAAAACCCGCTAGCGAGTGTTATACTGCCCGTACCGCAAACCGACACAGGTAGTTGGGAAGAGAATTCTAAGGTGAGCGAGCGAACTCTCGTTAAGGAACTCGGCAAAATGACCCCGTAACTTCGGGAGAAGGGGTGCTCATGAAAATGAGCCGCAGTGAATAGGCCCAAGCGACTGTTTATCAAAAACATAGGTCTCTGCCAAACCGAAAGGTGACGTATAGGGGCTGACGCCTGCCCGGTGCTGGAAGGTTAAGAGGCGTGCTTAGCGTAAGCGAAGGTACAAATCGAAGCCCCAGTAAACGGCGGCCGTAACTATAACGGTCCTAAGGTAGCGAAATTCCTTGTCAGGTAAGTTCTGACCCGCACGAAAGGCGTAACGATTTGGGCACTGTCTCAACGAGAGGCTCGGTGAAATCATAGTTCCAGTGAAGATGCTGGATACCCGCGACAGGACGGAAAGACCCCGTGGAGCTTTACTGTAGCTTGATATTGAATCTCGAGTACACCTGTACAGGATAGGTGGGAGTTTAAGAAGCATGCACGTCAGTGTATGTGGAGACGCTGGTGGGATACCACCCTGGTGTACTTGCGGTTCTAACCCGGTACCGTGATCCGGTACGGAGACAGTGTCAGGTGGACAGTTTGACTGGGGCGGTCGCCTCCTAAAATGTAACGGAGGCGCTCAAAGGTTCCCTCAGAATGGTTGGAAATCATTCAAAGAGTGTAAAGGTATAAGGGAGCTTGACTGTGAGACCAACAAGTCGAGCAGGGTCGAAAGACGGACTTAGTGATCCGGTGGTTCCGCATGGAAGGGCCATCGCTCAACGGATAAAAGCTACCCCGGGGATAACAGGCTTATCTCCCCCAAGAGTTCACATCGACGGGGAGGTTTGGCACCTCGATGTCGGCTCATCGCATCCTGGAGCTGTAGTCGGTTCCAAGGGTTGGGCTGTTCGCCCATTAAAGCGGTACGCGAGCTGGGTTCAGAACGTCGTGAGACAGTTCGGTCCCTATCCGTCGTGGGCGTAGGAAATTTGAGAGGCGCTGTCCTTAGTACGAGAGGACCGGGATGGACATACCACTGGTGTACCAGTTGTCGTGCCAACGGCATAGCTGGGTAGCTACGTATGGACGGGATAAATACTGAAAGCATCTAAGTATGAAGCCCCCCTCAAGATGAGATTTCCCTATAGATGCCAGAGAGACGATCTGGTTGATAGGTTTGGCGTGTAAGTATGGTGACATACTCAGCGGACAAATACTAATTCATCGATGACTTATTCAATATGATTCAAGCGTGGATCTACGAATTGCTTCTATTTGGTTTTGAGTGTATGTCTAGTGACGATGGCGGAGAGGCCACACCTGTTCCCATGCCGAACACAGAAGTTAAGCTCTCCAGCGCCGATGGTAGTTCGGTTGACCCGTGCTAGAGTAGGACGTCGCTAGGCA
>NZ_KV802748.1:0-34507 GCF_001810835.1 Nosocomiicoccus sp. HMSC067E10
AATTAACAAAATCATGATATTTTTGTTAGATAAACACGCACAGAAGTGTATTTTCTCCTTTTAAAGATAAAAAGACGCTCCCAGGTCCGTACACCAACCCACTCCAATGTTTAAAAATAAACGTTTAGTACTAAAGTACATATAACTTAAGGGGTGAACTGTATGTTAGATCAATTTTTGGTGTTCGTTGATAAGGTGAACGGCGTCATATGGGGGCCGGCGGCCTTAGTGTTTTTAGGTCTCGTCGGGATTTACTTAACCGTTGGTACGAAGTTCGTACATATTAAAAATTTCTTTAAAATTATTAAACAGTCGTTTAGTGGGTTAAATGACGATAAAGATGAAAAACAAGATGGCGACTTAACATCGTTACAGTCAATGTTTGTATCGTTATCATCTGTCATCGGTATGGGAAGTGTCGTTGGTGTTGCGAGCGCGTTAATTAGCGGAGGGCCTGGTGCACTTCTTTGGATGTGGATCGCTGCCTTTATCGGAATGGTGATTAAATACTCTGAGATTATTTTAATCGTCATGTTCCGTGAGCAAAAAAGCGACGGTACATATGTCGGAGGACCTGCGTTATACGTGCGTAAAGGTCTTGGCCTAAAATATTTAGGTGAAGTAATCGTTGTACTTATGGTACTTGTCTGTCTCGCGAGTGCGATGATTCAGTCTAACGTGACGGTGTCGAACATGACAAATATCGCGCCACACTTATCGAACTACCTGTATATCTTAGCAGCAGTTAACGTCGTGATTGTTGGGATTGTCATTGTCGGTGGTGTTAAACGTATCGGAAGTGTCGCAGAAAAACTCATTCCGTTTATGTCGCTTTTCTACATTATCGTCGCGACGATTGTGATTATTATTCACTATAAAGATATTATCCCTGCAGTCCAGCTTGTGTTTTCATCGGCATTTAGTCCGGCTGAAGCAGGTGCAGGATTTGCAGGTTACGGAATTATGAAAGCTATGCAGTATGGTATCGCGCGTGGATTTTTCGTTTCAGGAGCAGGGCAAGCAGTATTCACAGTATCTCACGCGCCAGCTCGTGTTAAAAATCCAGTCGAACAAGCAGTGTTTGGTGTAACAGAAGTATTTTTAGTCACTGTCGTCTGTACATTTACAGCGCTCGCTCTACTGACGAGTGGAGTTGAACTAGAAGGACAAGACGCGGGGATAATCGTTGCACAAGTATTCGGAGATATTTCTCCGATATTAGGTATCGCAGTTGGTATCGCGACGATTTTATTTGCATATAGTACTGTAATCGGACTTGGCTACGTCGGTGAATCGCAACTTTCGACAATTACTTCAACTAAGAAAGCGCGCATCTACCGCTATATCTTTTTAGTTGCAGTATACATTGGTGGAATCGGCGGATTAAAAGCCATTTGGGATTTAACAGACGTCTTCTTAGGACTTGTCATGTTCGTAAACTTAATCGTTATGCTTCTTTTAAGTAAAAAGATATTCAAAGCGAGCAATGATTACTGGGGAGATGAAGGACAAAGTAGCGGACTCACTGCAGGATGCAGCAAAAACAAAAAATAATTTTCAACATTACCATTTAAAGATAAAAAATAGCCTGTACTCGTTAAGGAAATTCTCCCAACGTGAGTACAGGCTGTTTTATTTATTTTTTGCGTTTTTTCTTCTTTGTATCGTCTTCACCGAGTACTTTGTCGACAACTTTTGCGACGACGATCGGTGCTAAAAATACAATTGCACGTTTGATTAATTTATTCATTCGTTTCTCCTCCTGACCGAGATACTATACTATACTCGTTTTCAAGGATTTTCAAACGTTTTAAATTTGGAAGAATTCTTGTAATCCTTCTTTTCTTAAACGTACACCGACGTAGAAGTCGCCGAACACACCGTAGCGTGCACTTGTTTCGTCGAATCTCATTTCGTAAATAATGTTTTTGAATTCGAGCATATCGTCAGATAATAGCATGACGCCCCACTCGTATAAGTCGAGTCCTTGTGACCCTAAAATGTACTGTTTAATTTTACCTGCGTATTTACGACCGATCATTCCGTGGTCTCTCATTAAATCACGGCGACGCTCGATTGGTAACATGTACCAGTTATCGTCGAGGTCACGTTTTTTATCCATCGGATAGAAACAGCAGTACTGTGCGTCCATTAATTCTGGATATAATCTGCTTCTTACATATGGGTTTTCGTACGGATCTTCGTCTGAATCTTTCGCGAGGTAACTCGACATTTCAATCGCTGAGAAGTACGAATACTCAGGGATTAAAAAGTCGCTAATTTTTAACTTGTTCAGTTCGTTTTCAAGCGCGTTTAACTCTTCAACTGTCGGGCGTAGGAACCAAAGTAAGATGTCTGCTTTTTGACCAGTAATGTTGTACATCGTGTGGTCGCCTTCTTTTTTCTCGCTGACTGCTTCGCTCTTTTCTAAGAACGTTTCAAACTCGCGAACGATTTCCTCTCTTTCTTCATCAGTAAGTATTCTTAACGCTGGCCAGTCTACGTTATATAAAAGATGTAAACTCCACCAGCCGTCTAAAGTTTTAACTGCTTCGCTCATTTATATCTCTCCTTAAAATATTTACCTAATTTTAGTGTACAGTCTGTTCGGCTAAATTCAAACACCAAATATCGAAAATTTGTGACAAAAGCAGTATAATATTGCTATGTAAAGAACTTTAGGAGAAAAGCCATTGCAAAACACCGTATTATTTTATCCAAAAGAGTATACTGAACATCCGTTTGATTCGTTTGCATATGACGACGTGCTTCAACACCTCGTATCAGAAGATGAAACACCCCGCGTCAGAAGCTGGGTGCATGACAACTTTATAATACTCGGTCTTCAAGATATGCGTTTAGAACATCTCGACGAAGGATTAAAAGTACTCCGTGAAAAAGACTATCACTACATCGTTAGAAATAGTGGTGGACTTGGAGTTGTGCTAGACGGTGGTGTGCTAAATGTATCGCTCGTCATTCCGAAAAAAGACGCTCCGTCGATCGATGACGGATATGATAAGATGCTTGAAATCATTCAAAAAAGTTTTCCGGAATTAGAAATTAAAGCGTATGAAATTGTCGGAAGTTATTGCCCGGGAAGTTATGATTTATCTGTCGACGGTAAAAAATTTGCAGGCATTTCACAGCGACGTATTAAAGAAGCGGTTGCTGTACAAATTTATTTAGCCGTAGAAGGATCCGGAAGTAAACGCGCTGAAGTAATGAAAGACTTTTATGACGTCTCTTCCAATCAACCAAGGTTAGACATGAATCCGGATGTGATGATTTCACTATCAGAACTGATAGACGGACTAACAGTGACAGACGCTGAAGAGAGAATTTTAAAAACGATAGAATCACTCTTTGGAAACATTCAAACAAGCGAGCAATTAACTAAAGACGCACTCGATTTTTTTAATAAACAACGTGAGCGCATGGTAGAACGAAACGAACGTTTGAACGATTGAGGTGATATCATTGGTTACCGATTATAAATACGAGCAACTCGAATCAGAAAAAGTGTTTAAAGACCCAGTGCATAGTTATATTCACGTGACAGACCGCATTATTTGGGATCTTATAAAGACAAAAGAATTTCAAAGGCTTCGCCGAATTAAACAACTCGGTACGTTATATTTCGCATTTCCGTCAGCTGAACATTCACGGTTTACACATAGTTTAGGCGTATATGAAATTGTTCGTAAAATGGTCGAGAACTTTTCACGATATGACAAATGGACAAAAGATGACCGGCTACTCGCTTTATGTGCTGCGTTATTACACGATGTCGGGCACGGACCGTTTTCACATTCGTTTGAAAAGATTTTCGGAACAGACCACGAAACGTATACTAAAAAAATTATACTCGGAGACACAGAAGTGAACCGTGTATTAAAGCGTGTTGACGAGTCGTTCCCTGAAGCAGTAGCGAGCGTCATCGCACATACTCACGAAAACAAACTGATTATCTCGATGATATCGAGTCAAATCGACGCAGACCGAATGGATTACTTGCAGCGTGACTCGTATGTGACAGGCGTTGAGTATGGTAAATTTGATATCGACCGTCTGCTTCGAGTGATGGTCCCTTCAAAAGATGAAGTACTCATCAAAGATAGCGGTATGCACGCAGTCGAAGATTATTTAATGAGTCGCTATCAAATGTATTGGCAAATATACTTCCACCCGGTATCACGTGGGGGAGAAGTGTTGCTGACACTAATTTTTAACCGTGCAAAAGAATTATACGAAAGAGGCTACGTCTTTAAACAGCCTCCGAAGTATTTAATCCCGTTCTTCGAGAAGCGTGAAACTGTTCATGATTATTTAATACTCGACGAGACTGTTATGAATTTTTATCTACAAGAGTGGGTGGAAGAGATCGATGAAATACTCAATGAACTTGCTGATCGGTTCGTGAACCGAAAATTATTTAATTACGTACCGTTTTACGATGGGTTTATTACGTATTCGGAATTAGAAAGTTTATTTGAAGCAGCGGGTATCGACCCTAAATACTTTTTACTTACAGATAAATATTCTGATATGCCGTATGACTACGACCGACCAGGGTCTTCGCGTCAGCCAATTCACATATTAAAAGAATCCGGAAGCATTCGAGAAATTAGTGCCGAATCTGTAGTCATACAAGCGATTACAGGGCTCGACCGGTCGAATGCGAAGTTATATTATCCAAAAGAGAAAGTAATGCGTATTAAAGATGATACAATTAAAAAGAAGATTTTAAACTTATTAAATGAGTTATCGTAAATAATGTTTAGGAGGATTAACTGTGTCAAAAAAACCAGGATTTCAATTTAACATTATAAAAAATGACGAGTTAGATGGTCATAAAGGTGCAATGATTATTGAAGACGTTGCGCCAGTGTATATCGATCTCACCGAGCAACGACCGTTCGTCGACATGGGTGGGCTTCACGGGCGTGCAAAACCGGAAAAGGGCGTCAAATGGTTCACAGATATGAGTGAAGCGTTAGAAGAAGAAGGCGAGCGTAATGATTATAATTTAATATGGATGGCTTTAGATAAAGACGAACGAGGTGTGTATTATAGCGGAGTGACGTCGTGTTACTTTATGACGAATAAAGTCGGACGTAGACGCCGCGGGTATAAAATGATGCACGAACACGTGAATAGTTTAGACCACGCAATGAAAGGACGTTATCGTCTCGAAGAGTTAGACGACAAAACAAAACAAACGTTAATCGAATTTTTAAAAGAACGCGATCCAGTCGCGTGGGAAAACTCAACAGAACTCCACGAGTACCTCGGTGTATAAATATTAATTTTCATTTGATTAATTCAAAAAGAAAAGGTACAATAATCTTTAGTTATATCAGATAACTAAGACACTAAAGGTGGAGCGATTGCTCTGCCTTTTTTTCTTTTATGTAACAGTCGTTTTAAAAAGAATCGACACTAAATTATGTTATAATTACTCATTATGGTGGTGACGAATTGTGTATCGATTAAAACAGACAATTAAACAAAAGAGTGGACGCAACAACTTTTCACAAACAGTTAAAGTCGAAAAGATTTTAAAAGGGAATCGCACGTTTTTAAAATACGATGAAATGCTGAACGGAGAGACTGTTCCAGTTATTTTAAGTATAGAAGATGACGTCGTGCGTATTATGAGAAGCGGTCCAGTGACGATGAAATTTCAATTCGTAAAAGGCAAGCTGACGGACACTGTCTATGAAACAGTCGCAGGACGCCACCGATTTAAAGTGTATACGACTGAAGTTAAAACGGCTGAAGACGAGGTCTTTATCTCGTATAAGTTATTTGAAAACGATGAAATACTAGGACATTATAAATATCATTTAAAGAAAGAGGCATAATATGGACTTAAAAGCGCATTTAGTAACGGTGATTGAAGACGCACTCAAACAATCCGAATTAGTAGAAGAAATTCCACACATTAAAATTGAAATCCCAAAAGATAAATCAAACGGAGATTTCTCAACGAATATCGCGATGGCACTGACGCGTACGTTAAAGCGTAATCCACGTGAAATCGCAGAGGAAATCGTTCAACATATCGATAAAGAAAAAGGCGATATCCGTGAAATCGACATCGCTGGACCAGGGTTCATTAACTTTAAAATGAACGAAGGCTCCCTCACTAAAATTATCGATGAAGTCCTCGATAAAAAAGAAAACTACGGACGTAGTGAGAAAAAAGACGTAAAAGTATTATTAGAATTCGTTTCTGCGAACCCAACAGGGTCACTCCACGTCGGTCACGCAAGAAACGCAGCAGTCGGTGATACGTTAGCAAATATTTTAGACTACGCGGGATACGATGTCACGCGTGAATACTATATAAACGACGCGGGGAACCAAATTCATAATTTAGCATTATCTATTAACGCAAGATACTTTGAAGCGTTCGGAGAGCCGTTAGAAATGCCTGAAGACGGCTACCGTGGTAAAGATATTAAAGCGATCGGAGAACGTCTAAAAAACGAACATCCTGAATATAAAGATTTAGATGAAAAAACACGTATCTCTAAATTTAGAGCGCTCGGTGTCGAATATGAAATGGCGCAATTAAAACAAGACTTACAAGACTACCGTGTATCATTTGATAACTGGTTTAGTGAAACGTCACTATACGAAAAAGGTGAAGTCGAAGAAGCGTTAGAAATTATGACGAAAAATGGTCATACGTATGAAGCAGATCAAGCGATCTGGTTAAGAACGACGGACTGGAAAGACGATAAAGACCGCGTCCTTAGAAAAACGGACGGTACATACACGTACTTCATGCCAGACATTGCGTACCATTACGACAAATTAAGACGTGGTTATGATTTATTAATCGACTTATTTGGTGCAGATCACCACGGTTACATTAACCGTATTAAAGCGTCGATTGGTGCGCTCGGTGAAGACCCTGAGAAACTACAAGTAGAAATTATGCAGATGGTCCGTTTAATTCAAGATGGCGAAGAAGTTAAGATGAGTAAACGTACAGGAAATGCGGTGACGTTAAGAGAGTTAATGGACTTAATTGGTGTCGATGCTGCACGTTACTTCTTAGCGATGCGTAGTGCAGACACGCCGTTTGATTTTGACTTAGATTTAGCTTTATCAGAGTCGAGCGAAAACCCGGTCTATTACGTTCAGTATGCACACGCGAGAATTTGTAGCATTTTAAAACAAGCAGAAGAAGCAGGATTTAACTTAGATAGAAGCAAATCACTAGACGTGCTCACGCACCCTCAAGCACTTGAGTTATTAAAGCAAGTCGGTAACTTTAAGCGTACGATCGAAAGTGCGGCTGAAGCCCGCGCAAACCATAGAATTACAAATTATATCGAAACCCTCGCATCAGAATTCCACAAATTCTACAACCAAGAAAAAGTGCTCGGCGAAGACAAAGAAAAAACATACGCGTATTTATTAATGATTGAAGCGGTACGTCAAACGATTGAAAACGCACTGACAATCATCGGCGTGAGCGCACCAAAATCGATGTAAAACTAAATATAAGTGAGGTATTTGTCTATGAAGCGTGTTTTATTACTAATAGCAATTTTTATGTTATCTGCATGTAGCCAAGAAGATGATTCGAGTTTACGTATCGTATCACTTATCCCGAGTAACACGGAAATCGTAAATGAGCTTGTCGGTACGGATTACTTTGTCGGTATTTCATCAGTAGACAATTATCCAGAGTCTCTAAATGACAGCGACATCGCAAAAATCGATACTTTTAACATCAACCCTGAAGAAGTAATTCAGTTAAAACCGACACATATTATTTCACACGAATCTATAAGTGAAAGTGCGAAAGCTGAAATTGACCAAATCATTGAAGCAACGAATGCAGAATTACTCGTCATTAACGATGCGAAAACGCTCGACGACGTATTTACGTCAATTAAACAGATTGGTGAGTTTTTAAATGTATCAGATAAAAGTGATGCACTCGTTGAAAAAATGAAAGATGAGCGTGAACAACTCATTGAACAATATAAAAATACCGATGAAAAAACAGCGTTTGTGTTAATCACTACGCCACCTGACATTTACGTCGCAGCCAATGATACGTTTATGAGTAGTGTGTTAAATGACATTAACATCGTAAACGTGTTCGACGACTTACAAGACTTCCCGATGGTCGATGTTGAAGCGGTCGTTGAAAGAAGTCCAGAGTACCTCATTTCTGCAACAGGTATTTCCAAAGAACAGGTGAGTCATGTCGTAAACGATGAGAAAGCATTTAAAGACATGCCGTTTACAGATGAAGAAAAATTATGTGTACCAAATGTCGATGAAATCTCTCGACCAGGTCCACGTATTCTTTCAGCGATGAAAGACATTGCGGAATGTGTCCATGAATAAACAATATGTAGCGCTTGCGAGTATACTCATTGGAGTTATACTCGCATCTTTAGTTATCGGGACAATCAACGTATTTGAAGGTCATTTTAATATCGTGTATAGTATTCGGCTTCCGAGAATTTTATTTGCGGTGCTTGGAGGGGCGGTACTGTCTATTTGTGGTGCGGTATTTCAAATTTTACTAAATAACCGTATGGCAGATAGTTTTACGCTCGGTATGGCAAACGGTGCAGTCATCGGTGCGGCAATCGCGATTTATATTAGTGCATCGTTTTACTTCATCCCGTTATTTGGTGTCGTCGCGGGACTCATCTCACTATTTTTAGTGCTTTTTATCGCAAAGCAAATCGATTCAATGTTGAGACCAGAAACACTCGTCATTACAGGTGTATTATTTTCGACGTTGTTAAGTGGTGTGTTATACATCATCATTATGCTCGATCCGACGAAAACGAAATCAATTGTACAATTTATGTTCGGTAGTTTTTCAGGTAGCCGGTATGAATATATTACGATTGTTTGTATTTGTTTTATCGTCAGCCTTGTTGTGTTATTTAAATCATCACGAGACCTCGACTTACTGACGCTTGGTGAATTGCGTGCATTTAGTCTCGGAGTAGATGTTTCTAAATTACGACTAAAGTTACTAATCGTAATGGCGATTCCGTCACTCGTATTACTCAGTTTTACAGGCATTATCGGCTTTATAGGAATCATCGTGCCACAAATGATTCAGTACATTCAACCAAGAAAAGCAAAAGAGTTGTTTATATTATCTGGGTTTTACGGTGCGATTTTACTCGGTGTGGTCGACACAATCGCGCGAACGATTTTGTCACCGATTCAACTTCCAACCGGCGTCTTACTTAGTATTTTTAGTGTGCCACTTATATTATTTTTAATGTATAAGAGATTTCTTCAAAAGACGATATAAAACATGATAAAATTATTTTAAAAGGGGAGAATCTTATGAAGCACATTTCAATCGAAGATATTTTTAACATCAAATCCGTGAGTGCGCCAAAGGCGATTCCTGGACATGGTGTGACGTATTACGTCACAACGATAAACGAAAAAGATAACAATTACGTCACGCATCTACACGAAGCGACAGAGCTCGGCTTAAAGCAGCTGACGTTCGATAAAGGACGCATCTCGCAAGTCGATCATTCTAACGACGGGAACTTAACGTTATTTGTCGCTAAAGGAGATAACGATAAGCCACAAATCTTTTTATTAAGACGTACTGGCGGGGAAAGAGAGCAGTTAACGTCTGAAGACGAGGGCGTATTAAACCCGCGTTTTTCTAGCGACGGCACGGCAGTATTTTATCATGTAAATGTTAAAGAAGAAGACGACAAAAAAGAAGACGATGATAAGAAAGACGACAAAAAGCAACCCGTACATATTACGAACATGAAATACAAAATCGACGGTGCACCAGGACCGTTTGGTTATGTACCTGAAAAGAAGCAAGTCGTTAAGAAAATAGATATCGACACACGTGAAGTTGAAACCGTTTGCTCTGGTGAAGCGGATTATTTGTTTATGGCAGAGTTATCTGACGGCATCATTTACACGACGAATGAAAGTGACGACCCGGACTTCAATTTTACGAACACGCTATACGTTCGTCGTAACGGCGAAGACAAAGTCGTAACGCTTCAAGACAAAACAGTTTACGGCGTTGAAGTATCAAAAGATGAAAAACACGCATTACTTTTAACGACAGATTATAACTATAAAAACGCAGCACACTTAACTATTGAGTTATTATCACTTGACGACTTTACGTTGACAGACGTCACTGGTAAACTCGACCGACCAACTGGGTCAGCAGTCGTTCAAGACGTTCAACAATCTGAAGAGTCGCACGTCGTTAAATTTGTATCGAACAAAGAATTTGTGTTCCTGCTGTCTGAAGACGGTGCAGTGAATCTTTATAAAGGGAACATCGACGGAGAAGTTAGACCGTTACTTCAAAGTGAGCACAACATTTTCGGAATGGACGCTAGTGATGATACGGTATATTTAACGATTTCAACACCAGTATCACCGAGTGAGTTATATCAGTTCGATTTAGAAACTGAAACACTGACGCAACTCACTGAAGTAAACAAAGAATTCGTCGACTCAAAGGAAATCGTTGAGCCAGAATCGATTCGCATTAACAGTTTTGACGATGAAGAAATTCACGGTTGGTTTATGAAGCCAGCTGGATTTAAAGATGGAGAAAAATATCCGCTCGTTGTGAACGTGCACGGTGGACCACACGCGTTTTACGCACATACATTCTTCCATGAAATGCAAGTGTTAGCAGGACTCGGATATGCAGTATTATTTACAAATCCACGTGGGTCTCATAGTTACTCTCAGAAGTTTGTCGATCACGTACGCGGAGACTACGGAAATACAGATTATAAAGATGTGATGGCGTCAGTCGATTACGTATTAGACACATACGATTTTATCGATGAAAATAGACTCGGTGTAACTGGCGGAAGTTACGGCGGATTTATGACGAACTGGATCGTTGGACATACAAACCGCTTTAAAGCTGCAGTAACGCAGCGTTCGATTTCAAACTGGATTAGCTTTAGAGGCGTATCAGATATCGGATACTACTTTACAGATTGGCAAATTCAAGCAGGCGTCGATGACATCGACACGTTATGGCACCATTCACCGCTTAAATATGTCGACAATGTAGAAACGCCGTTACTCATTTTACACAGTGAGTATGACTTTAGATGTCCAATCGAGCAAGCGGAGCAGTTATATATCGAACTTAAATATCGTAAAAAGACAGCGGAATTTGTTCGCTTCCCTGATGCGGACCATAACCTTTCAAGAACGGGTCTTCCACATTTAAGAGTTAAACGTCTTGAATATATGACAGATTGGTTTAAAAAATATTTAAATGAGGAGAATCATTAATGAACAAAAAAGCACATAGTCTTATAGAAACACTAGAAACGGATTACGCGATTATTACAAATCCGATGAACGTATTTTACTTTTCAGGGGCTAACCTTAGCCCACACGAGCGTCTACTCGCACTCATCATCGATAAAGAAAATAAACAATCGACGATTGTCTATCCAAAACTCGATGAAGAAACAGTGAAGAGAGATGCTACAGTAGACGTGTTAAAACCACATAAAGACGGTGAAGATGCATTTCAATATATATTTGAAAGCATTCCTGAAGGTAAAACGATTGGTGTTGAGGGCGATCATTTAACGTATGACCGATATAAACGTCTACTTGAAAAGTATGATGATGAAAACATCAAAGATATTTCAAATACGTTAAGCGAACTACGTGGTATCAAAAATGACGAAGACTTAGTACATCTACAAGACGCTGTAAAAATTACAGAAGACACACTCAAAGAGTTATACAATATTACTGTTGAAGGTAAAACTGAAATGGAAATTGCTGACTTTTTAGTTGCGGAATTTAAAAAGCGCGGTGCAGTTGGGCCATCATTCGGACCAACAGTGCTTGCAGGTAGTAAATCAGCACTGCCACATGGTGATTCAGGAGACCGTGTTATTAAAAAAGGTGACTTTTTACTGATCGACTTCGGTATCGTCACAAAAGAGAATTACGTTTCAGACATGACACGTACGTTTTTCATCGGTGAACCAGATGAAAAACAACGAGAAATTTACAACTCAGTATTAAACTCGAACTTAGCAGGTATTAAAGCGAGCACAGTCGGTACGAAGTTTAGTGACATCGACAAAGCGTCGAGAGACGTTATTGAAAACGACGGCTACGGAGAGTACTTTACGCATAGAGTCGGTCACGGACTCGGTCATGACTTACATGAAAGACCTTCTGTAGACGACAATAACCACGACGAACTAAAAGAAGGTAATGTTATTACGATTGAACCAGGTATTTACATCGAAGGATACGGCGGAGTCCGTATTGAAGACGCGATATTTGCATCAGAAGAAGGACCAATCGTCATAAACGAATTTAAAAAAGATATAGATTCAATGATTTTAAAATAGAGTGAGGGTAAATTATGGCTCAGAATACAAGAATAGAATCTGATTTCCTTGGTGAAAAAGAAATATCAAACGATGCATATTACGGATGTCAGTCGCTACGTGCAAAAGAGAACTTTCCAATTACAGGACATACGTTAAATATCGATTTAATTCGTGCATTAGCGATGGTTAAAAAAGCTGCAGCGATTGCAAACTATAAAACAGGCCAATTAGAAGAAGATAAAAAGAACGCGATCGTTCAAGCGTCTGAAGAGATTATTAACGGTGAACATATCGATCACTTTATCGTCGATTCGATTCAAGGCGGCGCTGGTACGTCAATGAACATGAACGCAAACGAAGTAATCGCAAACCGTGCACTAGAAATTCTCGGTAGAGAAAAAGGAGATTATGATTATATTTCTCCAAACAACCATGTAAATATGGCACAATCGACAAACGACGCAGTACCTACAGCAATTCACTTAGCGATTATGATGCGCGCAGAGCGACTGCTCGACGTAATCGAACATATGGAAGAAGCGTTTAAAGAAAAATCAATTGAGTTTGATGGCTACATTAAAATGGGGCGTACGCATTTACAAGATGCGATTCCAATTCGTCTCGGCCAAGAGTTTGGTGCATACGCTCGTGCGATTGGACGCGATAAAAAACGTATTCGACATACACTCGAAGATCTAAAAGAAGTAAATATCGGTGCTACAGCAGTTGGTACAGGTTTAAATGCGAGTGTTGAATATATCGAGCACGTCGTTAAAGAGTTAAGCGAAATTTCAGGGTATGACTTAGTTTCTGCAGATAACTTAGTCGACGCAACGCAGTTTACAGATAGTTATGTACAAGTATCTGCGAGCTTAAAGATCATGATGACGAATATGTCAAAAATTGCAAACGACATTCGTATGATGGCGTCTGGACCAAAAGCTGGTTTATATGAAATTAAATTACCAGGACGTCAACCAGGTTCATCGATTATGCCAGGTAAAGTGAACCCGGTAATGCCTGAGATGATCAACCAAGTGTCGTTCCAAGTATACGGAAATGACTTAACTGTATCACTCGCGTCAGAAGCGGGACAGTTCGAGTTAAACGTTATGGGACCAGTGCTCGTCTATAACTTATTACAGTCTATCGACATTATGCATAACGGATTTAAAGCATTCACAGATTACTGTGTTGTCGGAATTACGCCAAACAAAGAAATCATGGAAAACTACGTCAACGAATCACTCGGAGTCATCACGGCGCTCGTACCACATATCGGTTACAAGCAGTCATCAGAACTCGTAAAAGAAGCACTATTAACAGGAAAAGGTGTGCGTGAACTTATACTCGAGCACAGCATCCTCACAAAAAATCAGCTCGATCACGTACTCAACCCTTACGAAATGACAAATATCGGTATATCAGAATTACCAGAAGCATAGGGGAATGTTATATTCAATTGTATAAGATGACTTAACACTCAAAATGTGTTACAATGTGATACACGAAGGGGGAGTGTTTTAAATGCCTACAGTTACTGTTAGACTTAACAATGAAGAAAACAAGCTATTCAATGAATATGCAGAGATTCATGATATGCCTCTATCAACAATATTAAAAGAAACTCTTAAAGAGAAGATGGAAGACGACTACGATATGGCTTTAATCAAAGAATATGAGCAAAATGATAACACTTCTGAAGTCACGTATACACATGATGAAGTTAAAGATATCTTAGGTTTCTAATGAAATACCAAGTTATATACAGTAAAAGAGCAGTTAAAGAACTGAAAAAATTAGATAAATCTCAAAGTAAGCTTTTAATTAGTTGGATAGAGAAAAATTTAAAAAACACTGAAAATCCTAGAAAGCATGGTAAAAATCTAAAAGGTGTTCTAAATGAGTACTGGAGATATCGTGTAGGAAAATACAGAATAATATCTATTATTGATGATAATAAAATTATTATTAATATTATCTCGGTAGGTCATCGATCAAATATATATAAGTAATACAAAAATATGGCAAGGTCTAAATAAATTAGGCCTTGTCATTTTATTTCCTAAAAATAGTTGTAAAGGCTTACATTAAATATTATAATAGCAATATATTTATAAAACTTATGTTAGGGGGAATTCACATGGATTTTCTTGATAATTTGGTAGCGTTTTTATTAGATCTCGTATGGAGTAAACCTCTCGTTTATGGGCTTTTACTAACGGGGATTTTATTTACGCTTATGTTAAAGGTGTTCCAGTTGAGACACTTTAAGGAAATGGTCCGTTTAATGTTTAGAGGAGAAAACTCGCCGAAAGGGATTACAAGTTTCCAAGCACTTTCTCTATCACTAGCGGGACGTGTTGGTACTGGTAACATTGTCGGAGTATCTACAGCTATTTTCATCGGTGGACCTGGTGCGGTATTTTGGATGTGGGCAACAGCGTTTTTAGGTGCGAGTACAGCATTCATTGAATCGACACTCGGACAAATCTATAAACGTGAAGAACGCGGAGAATACCGCGGGGGACCTGCGTACTACATGGAGTACGGTATTAACAATAAGTTCGGTAAGATTTTAGGGATTACCTTTGCGATTGTAACGGTAATTGCAACAGGACTGTTACTACCAGGGGTACAATCAAACGCAATCGCGTCAGGATTACATAACGCATGGGGCATCCCACACTGGATTGTCGGAGCAGTTCTTGCGATTTTACTCGCTTTAATCGTATTCGGCGGATTAAAATCTATCGCAAACGTTGCAACAGCAATCGTGCCATTCATGGCAATTATTTATATTTTAATGGCAATTGTCATTATCGTAATTAACATTGCAGACGTACCTGCGATGTTCGCACTAATTTTTAAATCAGCATTTAACTTAGAAGCAACGTTCGGTGGTATTTTAGGTGCGATGATTGAAATTGGTGTAAAACGTGGTCTTTATTCTAACGAAGCAGGACAAGGAACAGGACCACACGCTGCAGCTGCTGCAGAAGTTTCTCACCCTGCAAAGCAAGGGTTAGTACAATCATTCTCAGTATATATCGATACGTTATTCGTATGTACAGCAACAGCGTTAATCATTTTACTCTCAGGAACGTATAACACAACAGACGGTCAAACGTTAGCAGACGGACGTCCTAGCTTACTATTTGATGGTGAAGTTTACGTTCAATCTGCAGATGGCTCAAGAGACTACTCAGGAACAGCAATGTACGTTCAAGCAGGGGTAGATAAAGCATTTGAAGGCGCATCATATGTCTTTGATCCAACATTTGCAGGATTAGGATCTAAATTCGTTGCGGTCGCATTATTCTTCTTTGCATTCACAACGATTTTAGCTTACTCATATATGGGAGAGACAAACATATCCTACTTAACTCGGAACTTGAGTGATAATGGTACAAAAGTTGCCATCAACTTTGTACGTGCATTACTCATCTTCGCGACAGTGTTCGGTACAATTCGTACGGCAGCACTTGCGTGGGACTTCGGGGACTTAGGTGTTGGTATGATGGCTTGGCTAAACTTAGTCGCAATATGGATCCTGTTTAAACCAGCCGTACGGGCACTAAAAGACTACGAGTCACAGATGAAAGAAAAAGGTTCTGGAAACTACGCGTTATATTCACCTTCTAAAGAAGAAGTACCAAACGCAGTATTCTGGCTACATGATTACCCAGAGCGTCTAAATAAAACAGGTGAAATTGAAACGTTTAACGAATGGAAAACAAATAAAAAATAATCGTATTTAAAATGAAGAGCTTGAACACAACAGAATGTTGTTTCAAGCTCTTTTTTCTATTCGTTTAAGTGTAATCGGTTCTTTTATCTTTTAAGTAAAACAATGATAAAATGAAAGTAATGATAATGGTGGTGATGATATGGATTTACGTGCGTTTTTTAAAACATATTATAAAGATGATATGCTGTACCGTGCACTCATTTGGTACAATACGGAGTTTTCTACGGTCGATGATTTTGTCGAATTTAAATTACAGAAACTAAATAATGGTGAAGAGATTCAGACGCTTTCTCATGCGCTATCTATGGCTGAAGTTAAGCTGGTAGAACGTTTAAAAATGGAGAATGAAGGTCAAGACATCATTTATGTTGAAGAGAGTGAAGAACTTCTTCCGTTAAAAGAGTTTCAGTATATCATCGATACATCTGAAGGCTCTGTTACTCATTTTGATATCATAAAGAAAATTTATGACACATTGCTCAGTGAAGATTTAATTAGTGATGTAAAGATGATGTTAGATGATAGCGATATTGAGACGCCGAGTGATATTTATAAATTAACACCGATTTACACAGGTAATATTTTATGGTTGTATGATAATTTAACGAGTCGACATTTACGAGATATCATTCGAAAATTAAATATCACACATTATGGATCGTATAAAGACAGTTTTATTGAAACAGTCGTGAACTATTTAACGACGAAAGAATATATATCGCACGCACTCAGTCTCTTACCAAACGAAACAGTGCTACAGTTAAAAGAAAATGCAGAGAAGAACATTCATGTGTATGACAATAAAACGATGTGGCAAGAAGCAAAGTCACTTGGGATTTTGGTACAAGTCCACCGCGATTATTTAGTCATGCATGAAGGCGTCTTAAATACTCTAAAAGACGTTGATATTAGCAGTATCACGTCGGTCGACGAAAGTAAATATTTTAACGGCTATGAATTATTATTAGTTATCGATCAAATACCATCGATTACGAGAAATGTCATTATTCCGACGCGTTTAAGCGGTCGAGAATTGATTGAAATTATAAAAGAGAGCTTTATTTGGAATAATAATGGAAGTTACATTTCGTTTAACGGGCAAAAGTTTTACGAAAATGGTGACGGTATAGATGCATCGTTTATACAAGTTGATGCTATGTTAAAAGCACATCCAATGTTTACGTTCCATTATAAAAGTGAAGAACTATATAAAGTGAATGTATCACTCATTAAAACCGTGACGACAGAACATTACGCACCGCGCGTGATTTCTCATTCAGGTGAGACTCCGATAGATAACGTTGGAGATATCGATAAAGTAAAATCGATGCTAGAAATACTTTCACGTCCAGACCATATCGACTATAACGTCGTGTATGAACGCGCACGTACAAGGAATTATCGAGAGCGTTATCCGATTACAGCAATAAACGCACATATCGCAAAAATCATCCACCAAGAACGACCGTATTACGAAAAGAGGAAAGACTAACATGGATCTCGCAACGTTTTACAACATGTATTTAACAGATGTTCATCTTAAAAAGATAGGTGAACAAGGGACGAATTTATATAAATTAATCGATGAAAAAATCGAAGAGGCAATGAGTTATCAATACTTATCGATACTATCAGAATCACTCACGCCAGACGAAATCGAGTTGATTACACGATTTTCAAACTTTCACCATGAGTCAAACGTACAAGTTGTGCCGTTTGATTTAGAAAAATATCCGTATCTAACTTTTAACCATCATCTATTATTTATAGGAGAAGGTGAAGGTGTCATTCATGAAGAAGTTATAGATGGGATATTACGAAGTTTTGGTAGACAAATTGAATTACCAACAGTAAGAGAAGATATCCACCTAAACAATGTCGATTTAAATCATGCGGAGTATACGACAGCGGTGAACTTATTTGAATATCCAATTATCGAATATTACAACATGCTCACTCGAGAAGAGCAGCTATATATGATCGCGAGTTATTTGAATATAGAATTCGAAGAAACAACAACACGATCACAATTAATTAATATGATCAGTAAACACTTAACAAATAGAGATGTCTTAAAATTAATATTAGAAACGATGGAAGAAAAAGAACGTCACGCATTTTTACAAAAAATCGAAGCGGGTGAAATTCTATTTACGATGGAAGAGTATCCGTGGGAAGAAGTGATGATTTCTGGACTCGTGATGCCATATCAACCAGGAATCGCGATTATTAACGCGTCGATTTATGATATTTTAAAAAATGCAAATTAGAAAAAACGGAGGGCATATTATGAGTCTTAAAGAGAAATTATTTAAAAAACTTGAAGAAAAAGAAAATAAGATGATCGACATCCGTCGTCATTTACACCAGTATCCGGAACTATCTTTTAAAGAAGAAAAAACAGCGCAATTTATAGCGGATTTCTATAAAGATAAAGACGTAAAAGTGACGACACATGTAGGAAATGGTTACGGAATTATCGCTGAAATTAACGGTAAAAATAAAGGAAAGACGATTGGACTTCGTGCAGATTTCGACGCACTACCAGTGACTGAAGAAACGGACTTGCCGTTTAAATCTAAAAATGAAGGTGTCATGCACGCGTGTGGTCACGATGCGCATACTGCGTATATGTTGATCCTTGCAGAATCTCTTTATGAGTTAAGAGATGAATGGGACGGTACGATTAAAGTTATTCATCAGCACGCTGAAGAGGTTCCGCCAGGTGGTGCGAAGTCTATTGTAGAATCTGGTATTTTAGACGATTTAGATGAAGTATACGGCGCGCACGTTTTCCCAATGTTCGACACAGGGGTCATCCAATTTGCGACAGGTAATGCGATGGCAGGATGCTCAAACTTTGATTTAGTCATTCAAGGAAGCGGAGGTCACGGTGGGCTACCACATAAAACGAGAGATGGACTCGTAGCGGCGAGTTATTTTATTACGAACATTCAAACGATCGTATCTAGAAATATGAACCCGTTAGATATGACGGTTATCTCAATTACTTCTTTCGAGGACGCTACTGGTGGTTATAACGTCGTACAAGACAAAGTAACACTCCGCGGAACAGTGCGTTATTTACAAGAAGAAAATAAAGAATTTATCTATGAAAGATTTAAAAATATGGTGAAAGGATTAGAAGTCGCATTTGATGTTAAGTGTGACTTAAACTATGACTTCCATTTCCCAGTGTTATATAACCATCCAAAAGAATCTGAACACGTTAGAGAGTTACTGAAAAATAGTATTGGAGACTATTTAACAGACGTACAAGTGACAGAACCACTTACAGGGTCTGAAGACTTTGCGTATTATTTACAAAAAGCACCTGGCACATATATTAACGTCGGTGCAAAACCAGAAGGCGTTGAACATGCATATCAAAACCATCATCCGAAATTTGAGATTAATGAACAAGCGTTACTCATATGTGCGAAGTCTATCGGAGAAATTACAGTAGATCGTATAGAGGCGTAATTATGAATGCTCAGGTTTTATCCTGAGCATTTCTTATATAGGAGGTAGATGGATATGACAGCAGTACTTGGTGTGCCGGGGACATATATCGCGTTTTTCTCAGCAAATATCTCTAACATGTGTTTGCCAGCCGCAGCGGCATCTCAAGATGCGGTCGGTGTTAAACCTGGGACAGACAAAGTAGAAATCGTCGCAACGCTCGGTATTAGTATGGCGAGCCTCGTTAACAAAATCATTTTAATACCTGTAATACTATTTGGATTATGGTTATTAACGATAATCCCAGAAAGCGTGCAGAATATATTCCCGTTTGTATTACCGGCAATATTCGGTGCAGTACTCGCACAATTTGCGATGAAATTCCCGCTATACGGAATATTCGCGCTCGCACTCGGACTAGCTGTACATGCGTTACCGATTTCTTTATTCTTAAAAATGTGACATGTATAATAATTGTTCTAACGATCATGATACTCAGAGAGCGCCGTAAAACTGTAGAGAAAGCGTAGGGGATGTAAAGCCAGCTCAATTTAGATGGAGAACTGGCTTTATGTCATGTGTGGATGACTATAGGTAGAATGTTCCGTACTTTATTAGAATAAATTAGGATAACTATCTTCAAGCGAAAAAAGGAACGTTATTACATATTGATACATAATAGATATATATATATAATAACGATATATAAACATACTCGGAGGAAGAAATGGAACAGACAATAGATTTAGAAGATTTATTTAAAATTATTAAGAAAAACTTTTTTTCAATTGTAGCTTTACCATTATTATTTGGAATCATTGCGTTACTGATTTCTATGTATTTAATTACACCAAAATATGAGTCGACGACTCAATTACTGGTCAACCAAAAAGAGAATGAGAACTCGATATTAAGTCAGCAAGTTCAATCAAACTTGAAGCTGATTCAAACGTATTCAGAGATTATTAAAAGTCCACGTATTTTAGATGAAGTTTCAAATCGTCTAGATAATAGGTATACGACTACAGAAATTCAAAATATGCTAAATATTTCAAGTCAGTCGGACTCTCAAGTGTTAAACATCAGTGTTAAGAGTGAACACAGTGAATTATCAAACACGATCGCAAACACAGTCGCAGAAGTCTTCAGTGAAGATGTAGAAAACATTATGAATGTCGACAACGTGTCAATTCTTTCTGTTGCAGAAGGAAATGGAGAACAAGTAGAACCGAGAACACTAGTTAATGTCGCGGTTGGTATGTTTGTAGGATTTATACTTGCTGCGCTTATCATCTTTTTAAAAGAGGTACTCGATAAACGTATTAAAAATGAAGATGACGTTGCAGAATACTTAGATTTACCAGTGCTCGGTAGTATAGAAAAGGTGAAATAGTTATATGGCTAAGAAAAAGAAGACAATAAACCCATTAGAAACATATGAAAATCCGAAGTCTGTTTTAAGTGAGAAGTTCAGAGGGATTCGTACAAATATTACGTTTTCAACGCCAGATGGCAACGTGAATGCTATCGTAATCATAGCAGAACGACCAGATGTAGGAAAGTCATCAATTAGTGCGAATACTGCAATTACATATGCACAATCAGGAATGAAGACGTTAATTATTGACGGAGATATGAGAAAGCCTACTCAACATTATCTGTTCCAAGAGGCGAATGCACGTGGACTATCTACAGCAATCGTTGAAGGAGAGCCTATTGAACACTACGTCATACCGACTCGTGTAAATAACTTAAGTTTACTTACAGCGGGGCCAATACCACCGAACCCGTCAGAGTTAATTGCTTCAGAACGTTTTAAAGAAATATTTGAAGAGTTAAAGACACAGTACGACATGATTATTATAGATACACCGCCGATTCTAACAGTAACGGATGCACAGCTATTTGCTAAACTAACAAATAACGCAGTACTCGTTATAGATGCGAGTCAGAACAATCGTAATGAGGTAATGCGAGGTAAAGAACTAGTGGAAAAGTCAGGCGCGAGAATACTTGGTGTTATTTTAAATAAAGCGACGATAGATCAGTCTACAAGCAGTTACTACTATTATTATGGAGAAGAGTAATGATAGATATACATTCACATGTTTTAGTTGGTATTGATGATGGACCTAAAAATTTAGAAGATGCGATTGAACTTTTAAAGCAAGCAAAAAATGAAGGTGTAACGGATATTATCGTTACACCTCATCATTTACATCCGAATTGGGATAATGAAGCAAAAAATGTTTATGAAGGACTCGAATTTCTTAATGTTCAAAAAGAAGTTCAAGATATCGGTATAAATTTACATCCTGGACAAGAGATAAGAATTAAAGATGAATTGTTTAAAGAGTTAGATTCGAATCAGGCAATTGCTTTAGCGAACTCTCAATATATCTTAATTGAATTACCATCAGGTCATGTACCGTCTTCAACGAAGCAGATAATATTCGAATTACAAAAAAGAGGATATACACCAATCATCGCTCATCCAGAAAGAAATAAGGCGATCGCAAATGATTTGAAACTATTATATGAACTCGTTAACAGTGGAGCACTCGCTCAACTGACGACAACATCATTAAACGGTGGCTTAGGGAAGAAGCTTCAACAAGTGAGCTTACAAATGATTGATTATAATTTAGTTCATTTTATAGCATCCGATGCACATAACGTAGACAGTCGTCCGTTTATAATGGATAGTCTATTTAGAAATAAGAAACTAAAAGCATATCATGATGAATTGAATCAAATGATCAAAAATGCTGAAAGTCTTTTAAATAAAGAAAGAGTTTATACGAACCGACCACAAGAGCCTACACAACGTAAAAAGTTTTTAGGCATTTTTTAACGTGAAAGGAGATTCTCATGAAGCCACCATCTATTAAATTTAGAATTTTTCTATTAATGCTTATAGATTCATTAATAGTGACATTTTCAATTTACTTAAGTTATTACATACTAGAGCCTTATTTTGAAGGTTACTTGCTTAGCAAACTTTTATTAACCGCCGGAATTTTACTAGTCAGTCATCATGTATTCTCTGCTGTGTTTAATTTGTATCATCGAGCATGGGAATATGCAAGTGTAAACGAATTGCTACTCATTGTAAAAGCTGTTTCAGCTTCTATGATATCGACGATGATATTAGTATCATTATTTACACAGAGTCCCCCATTTTTTAGATTATATTTTATAACATGGATGATGCACCTTCTATTAATTGGAGGCTCAAGACTTTCATGGAGAATCATAAGAAAGCAATTTTTATCAGATAAAGATATTGAGAAAATACCAACACTTATCGTAGGTGCAGGTAGAGGTGGATCCTTACTCATACGTCAAATGCTTACAACTCCTTATATGGGAATGGAGCCAGTAACGGTAGTAGATGATGATTTAAATAAGCAAGGAATGTCTATAACGACAGGGATTAAAGTACAAGGGACAGGAGAAGATATTCCTTCGCTTATATCAAAATATAAAATTAAAAAAGTGATTATTGCGATACCTTCATTAAAAAATAATCGATATAATGAAATTGCAAAAAAATGTGAAGGTATGGGTGTAGAAGTATTAAGAATGCCGAATATCGAGGAAGTAATGTCTGGTCAGCTAGAAGTTAGTCAACTAAAGAAAGTAGAAGTGGAAGACTTACTCGGAAGAGAACCGGTAGAACTAGACACAGCAATGATTTCAAAACAATTAACAGGGAAGGTAGTACTCATCACAGGCGCAGGTGGGTCTATTGGTTCAGAGATTTGCAGACAAATATGCAAGTTTGGACCGGAAAGAATTATCCTTTTAGGACACGGTGAGAACAGTATATACTTAATACATAGAGAACTCACTGAGCAATATGGAGAAGCAATCGACATCGTGCCAATAATTGCTGACATTAAAGATAAAGAGCGAATGGAAAAAGTTATGGAGAAATATAAACCATTTGCAGTTTACCATGCAGCAGCCCATAAACACGTACCACTTATGGAATACAACCCAGAAGAAGCGGTACAAAACAACATCTTCGGAACGAAATATACCGCAGAAGCGGCCAAAAAAACAGGCGTAAGAAAATTCGTGATGGTTTCAACAGACAAAGCAGTAAACCCACCAAACGTCATGGGTGCAACAAAACGTGTCGCAGAAATGATTGTTCAAAGCTTAAATGATGAAGACAGTACGACAGACTTTGTCGCAGTAAGATTTGGAAACGTACTTGGTTCAAGAGGATCAGTAATCCCACTATTTAAAAAGCAAATAGAAGCGGGTGGTCCAGTGACAGTGACGCATCCAGAGATGACGAGATACTTTATGACGATACCAGAAGCGGCACGACTTGTACTACAAGCAGGTGCACTAGCAGAAGGTGGAGAAGTGTTCGTTCTAGATATGGGAGAACCTGTAAAAATAGTAGATCTTGCGAGAAAAATGATCCGTTTAAGTGGTTATAGTCAAGAAGAGATTGGTATCGAGTTCACTGGTATTAGACCCGGTGAAAAACTGTTTGAAGAGCTGTTAAATGAAGACGAAATACATCCAGAGCAAGTGTATGAGGGGATTTATAGAGGGAAAGTAGGAACTGTAACGACTGATGAAGTTAATGTTTTTCTTGAAGATTTAAAGGAATCTTTCACAAAAGAGAAGATAATTAATTATGCTAATAACTCAAAATCCCATGCATAGAAAAGGTGAGTGAGTATATTATATTTAAAGTTTTGAAGAATATTGTAACTTCACATGGTGTGAAACATTAGAAAGGGTGTCTCATGATTATGGAAGAGCAACCAAAAAAGATAAGAAAACGTAGACGTCGTAAAAAGAAAATGCCTGTATGGCTAAAAGTACTAATCACATGTTTTCTTTTATTTATTATCGCAGGTGCAGCTTTTGCAGGGTTTACTTTTTATAAGTTAAACCAATTGAGTACGAGTATTAATGAAGGTACGGAAGAGAGACAAGCTTCTAAACTTAGAAGAGAAGATGTAAATGTTGATAAAAAAGACCCGATTTCGATCGCGTTATTCGGTATTGACTCTGACGAATCTCGAGATGGACTCGGCGAGCGTTCGGATTCGATTATTCTTTTATCAGTGAACCCAAATACTAATAAAACGGTAATGGTAAGTGTCCCGAGAGATACGCGTGCTGAAATTGTAGGGAATGGTACGGTTGAGAAAATTAACCACGCATATGCATATGGTGGACCAAGTATGGCTAAGGATTCCCTTGAGAATTTAATGGATGTACCGATAGACCACTATGTAAGCATTAATATGGATGGCCTTAAGGATCTAATAGATATCGTTGGTGGTGTTACTGTTACAAGTAATGCTACGTTTACTGTAAAAGGGAATTCGTATGTAAAGGGATTACCTTATGACATGGATGGTACTGAGGCTCTCGCGTTTACGAGAAGTCGTTATGAAGAAGGTTCTGGTGGTGACTTTGGTCGTCAGGATCGTCAACAACTCGTCGTTGAGGCATTAGGTCAAAAGTTATTATCCGTTGGTTCAATTACGAGAATTAACTCGATTGTAGACACACTTGGCTACAATGTAAAAACAGACTTAACGATGGCGGATATCCAAGATATTGGTACCAAGTATAATGGTGCACGCCGTAATGTTGAACGTATTCAATTAGAGGGTACTGGAGAAACTATGGAAGACGGATTATGGTATTTCTTACCTGACGAAGACAGTCTAAAAGAAGCAGAGAGAAAGTATAAAGAGAATTTAGAGATAGAATAGAAATAGCTGAGATATTTAATATCTCAGCTATTTCTTTAAATCATTTTGAAAGTCTATCTCAAAGCCTAAGTGATGGAGATCAATATGACTTTCGTACTTTTTAATAAGATTTTTAAATCGTGAAAGAATTTCATTATTCCATGTATTTTTATCAGGATATAGTTCCTTTATAATTACAAATAATGGCCACAAACTTCTATTGCGCGAATTGTTGTTAAACCCTTTTGGTATTTGTGTAAATGTATTATAGTAAATACGATCAGTGTGCGCGCATATATTACGTAGAATAGTTATACAATGGAACCAACTTTTTAACTTTGCATAATTTATTCTATATAAATGAGCGATTTGCTTTTGATCACTTATTTTTAAGTCACTATAAAAAATTGAAGTAGTTGTAAGAGAAAACATTTCTACCATAACCCATATTGGGAAACGAGAATTATAGTTTTTCTTATGGTGTTTAACATACAGTTTATCCTTTTGCTTTCTTTTTAGCTTTTCGATTGTTTCAAGGAATTTTGTATGATTGTGCATAGCATTAAAATTATTCTTATTTAAATAACCTTCTGAACCATATTTATGTGCACAATAATATGCTAACTTAGTCTTCAAGTCTGTTTCAATAGGTTCTATCATTTCGAGAATTAAATTTCTAAGTTCTCTATCGAAAAGGTAAATATTATAAAGTCGATTAAAATCGATATTTTGATATTTATCGTTCTGAGTCTTAAAAGGAAGTAAGTAAGCTGAATTTTTATAGTAGTTAATTTGAGAAAGAATCTTTTTAGTTTGTTCTTTATCAGTAGTTGAACAACCTCTTTGCTCTAATTTAGCGATTTGCTCATCATAAGTTATTGGAGGCTTTAAGTCTTTCAAACGTCTTCACCTTTATAAAAAAATGTCTCCCACTGGGACACATCATCATAGATGAGAGGTGCGGGGAGTCCTATTAGATTCATAATATAATAATATTTAATAATAGTCAATAGAAACAAATTATTGTTGATAGAAGGTGTGTTAGATGAATAAAATATATAGTACATTTGAAATGTTATATATGCATTTTACTTTTCCTATTTTAATTTTGTTAGTAATATTAATATTTTATAAAGAATTTAAGAAACTTTTCGATGTGTTAATTAATAAAATAAGAGAAGCTGATGATATTAAACTAGAATCTTCAAACATTATTTTAGAGCTAGCTAACAGAGAGAATAGCATTAAGAAGCAATTAGAGCTAATTTATGATAAAAACAGATTATTGCAACAGAAACTTGAAGAAAATAGAGGTGGATTAGATACCGGCGGTGGAGGTGGGGAAGGAAATATATCGTCGCATGAATATGAGCTTATAACAAATCCAAGATATTTGCGCCAAGAACTCAATGTTAGAAGTGCTAAAGAGTTAATCACAGAGCTCTATGATTTATATTATCATAACCGAATGATATATCATGGGCCTGAAGATAATTTAGTCCTTAATACTAAAGAAGAAATCGATGAATTTTACTCATTCTCCAAAAATATAGAAAATGAGAGTCTAATTACTGAAGATTTAGTAATAAATTTCCAAAAAATTATTAAAGCAATTTTAGATTATCAACAATATTTATCTTCAGTAAAATTCTTAGAAGAATATAATTAAAAACCTTAGCAAAACTGATGGTTTTAAATATGGACTATTATATAAAAATCATAAGTAATAGTGCAATATACAACTATTACTTATGAAATCTTTTATCAACATATAGTGATAAAGTATTTAAAATAAATTAAAATGCATCAATCTAAGAGATAGTATAATAATCGAATTTGCGCAGTAAATTCGGTCTATTTAAACCGTCACCGTTATTTTCGTACCTTTTCCTTCTTCAGACTCTACTTCTATTTCACCGCCGTGTAGGTCGATGATTTCTTTAACTATGGCCATTCCAAGACCGTTTGATGGGATGTTGTCTTCGGCACGATGGTCTTTGTAAAATCTCTCGAATAGATGCGCTTTTGTGTCTTCGTTCATACCGATGCCGTCATCTTCTACGATGATTGCTACACGCTCATTGTTTTTTCTGACATAGATATTGATTTCACCGTAATGATTCGTGTATTTAATCGCGTTAGTGAGTAGGTTCGTAATCGCCTGATATAAGAGATGGCTGCTGCCATATATTTCGATATCTTCAACGTGCGTCATTAAAAAGATTTCTTTTTGGTCGAGCATGTATGACTGACTTTGGACGATTTCGTTAATAAATGGTCGTGCACCGAAGTGCGTTTTCTCTAGCTGTGATTCACTCTGTTCAATTGAAGCGAGGAGTAACAGTTGCTTTGTTAACCCACTCAGTCGCTTCGCTTGGTGTTCCATATTTTGAATCGTGTCTTTATTGTATTCTCGTTTTAATGATTCAAGTTGCATGAGTAAGTTCGCGATAGGCGACTGGATTTCGTGTGACACGTTTGCGACGAATCGTTCGTTCGTTTTTTGTTGATCACGAATCGCTTGACTCATATGCGCCATCTCACGTTGCAGTGTTCCGATTTCATCGCGTCTAGTGACAATGTTTTCTGTCGTATATTTTCCTAACCTTATGTCACTGGCGAAATTCTTTAACCGAATGACCGGTGCGATTATAAAGTTAGACGATAAAGCAACAAATATAATCGAGAAAACGATTAAAAGACTCAGTAGAATCGCTAAAAATATACGAAACTCTCCCATACTTTCTCCGACGTTTGGTCTCATAAATACGGAATACGTCTCACCGTGAATTGTGACATTTGTACCGACTGTGTTTTTCGTTTCATTGTCAAAGAATCCTGTAATTAAAATGTTGAACGGTCGATTTTTAATTCCGTGATAGATGTCACCTTGCAATGCATCTTCTGACAAGTTATCGAGTCGAAACGGATCGCCGTAAAATTGTTTTTCTCCGTTTTTAATCACGACGAGTTGAAAGTCTAAACTCGCGATTTGGTTAAAAATTTCTTCAGCAGGTCTCTTATCATTTTCTATAAACTCTTTTTGTTTTAATAACGTTTCAGTAATGCGCGCGTCGTTTTTTTCTTTCTCATAAAAATGGTAGTAGACGTTTGAGAGTAGGAATGCGAGTATGCTGCTTATTGCCATAACAACGAGTGTAATGACGATAAAACGCGTCGACAAATGTTTAAAGTTCATGGACTTGATATCCAATCCCGCGCACTGTTTTAATCTCAATACGAGAGTTTACAGCACTGAGTCGTTTTCTCACACGTTTAATATGCACGTCTACTGTACGTTCGTCACCTTCAAAGTCATATCCCCAAATTTCTTCAATGAGCATATCTCTACTACATACATTCGGATAATTGATGAAAAGATTCTCAAGCAGCTCGAATTCTTTTCTCGGGAAATATAGTGTTTCAGAATCGACTTCAATTAAGTACGCATTACTATCTAAAGTGACATTTCCAATCGTCGTACTTGATGATTGACCGTATCTTGAAAGGACCGCTTCAATTCTAAATTTTAATTCTTCTGGTTCAAACGGTTTTGTCATATAATCATCCGTTCCAGCTTGATACGCTTCACGTTTATCATATAATTCACTTCTCGCTGTAAGCATAATGACCGGTATATCGTAATCATTTTTTATATGCTTACAAAGCTCAAAGCCGTTCATATACGGCATCATGACGTCGACAACAGCGAGGTGTATGTTTTCATCTTGTAAAATATCGAAAGCTTGCATAGCGTCTTCAGCTAGAAACGGTGTGTAGTCAGGCTGTAACTTTGATGCGACCATATCACGAAGGGACGCTTCGTCGTCTACAATTAAAATGTTAACCATAATTTCCTCCTAAAATAATTTGTTCATATTGAGTTCATAGTAGCGGTGTAATATACACAGTGAAGGAAGGGATAGCCAATGAAAATCGCTTTTAAAGAACTCAAATACTATAAATTCAAATACTTAATGATCGGCATAATTTTATTTTTACTCGCATTTTTAGTCATGTTTGTTTCAAGTTTAGCACAAGGGCTTGGAAAAGATAATATATCAATGATCGAGTCATTATCTGGCGAAGCAATTTTAATTGAAGACGATTCAAACAACGAGATTCAGCAGTCGGTGTTAAGTGAAGATGTCGTAAATGACGCACGCGACAATGGCTATAAAAGTCTGTCGATGACACCTCTAAGATTTGAAAACAACGACAGCGTACAGCTCGTATATACCGATGCTGTGAATTTAAATATTGTTGAAGGAAGTCAGCCAAACGGAAAAGATGAAATACTCGTTGACAGTACGATGGCAGCAAGCTATAACGTTGGCGATACAGTTGAAGTAAAGGACTCAGATATCACGTATAAGATAAGCGGATTTGTGAAACGTCAAATGTACGCGCACACGCCAATCGCTTTTACAACAAAAGAAGGATTCGAAAAGATTAAAGAAGCCGACGTAAATATTATGGTAGGTAGTGATGAGTTTAAAGCAGACGGTATCACGACGATTACGAAAAAAGATTTAATGAACGGCATCCCGAGCTATCAAGCAGAGCAGTTACCACTCAATTTAATGATCGTGTTTTTATTCGTCATTTCTGCGATTGTGATTAGTGCATTCTTCTACGTTATAACGATACAAAAAACGAAAGAATACGGTATTTTAAAAGCAATCGGCACAAAAAATATACGTATGGTATCGATGATCGTCACTGAAGTGTTTGTCATCGTTATTTTAAGCACACTAATTGCGATTGGCCTCACGTACTTACTGAGTACTTTATTACCAGTAACGATGCCGTTTTTCGTAAACAATAAATTAGTCGTGTTATTATTTGGATCATTTATGGTTGTATCATTAATTGGCGCATTATTATCAGTAATTAAAGTCGTAAAAATCGATCCGTTAACTGCGATAGGAGGGGATTAATGTGTTAAAGCTAGAGAATATATCAAAAACTTACGGTAAAGGTGATACTCAAACTGAAGTGCTAGAAGATATCAACTTAAAAGTCGACAGTGGAGAACTCGTCGTATTATATGGACCGTCCGGTTCAGGGAAAAGTACGCTACTATCGATTATCGGTGCTCTTTTATCCCCAACAGATGGAAAGATTATTATGGATGGAGACGACTGGACGTCTTATAAAGATAGCGAAATGACAGACTTACGACTCGGAGAAATTGGATTTATATTTCAAGAATCGCACTTACTGCCATACTTAAAAGTGCGTGAGCAACTCGAGTTTGTCGGACGTGAAGCGGGTATGAGTAAAAAAGAAGCAAAAGCACGTGCTGAAGAAATTCTTAAACTATTTGGACTTGAGCACCGACTCGACCATTATCAAAAATCATTATCTGGTGGTGAACAACAACGCGTCGCAATTGCTCGTGCGTTTATGAATAACCCGTCACTTATATTAGCAGATGAACCAACCGCATCACTCGATTTCGAACGAGCAGTACAAGTCGTCGAAGTCATCCAACAGCGCGTCAAAGAAAACGGCGCAGCATGCATCATGATCACGCATGATCAGCGCATTTTCAAATACGCAGATCGCCTATACGTCTTAAAAGGCGGCAAGTTACAAGAAGAAAAAATACAAGATAAAGAAAGCGCATAGAGATAAATAAACTTTCTCCTTCTGTAGAATTCTCGCGGATTCCCCTGAACTATTCCTAGATTCCCCCTAAAGATATAGGATAGTTTGGGGGAATCTTTTTTGTGGGGAGGGGGAGTAATTTAACTGAGAATCGTCGGTGGAGTGCCGGATTCGCCGTCGATTCTGGTTATCGCCTGCGAAAATGAACTCTCGCCGACGCAGCCAGCATTATCGTCGGCGAGTTTTTATTTCACCGACGGTAACAACAGTATCGTCGGCGAAAAATGGGCTTCTCAATAATTCGCCGACGATTCGGCAATTTCCGACGGCGAATAGAAATTTGGCCGACGATAAGTCCCATAGCGTCGGTGGAAATCTCATTTCACCGACGATTCGGCCGAAATCAAAGAGTCGCCGGCGAATAATCCTATTCACCGACGATTCGAACCAATTTCCAGCCGCTAGCCGAGCACTCTCATTCAAATTCACCGTCCGCACGCACCGCTACTTTACAAGATAAAATACTACGGGGCTTTTCTTCTTCATCGTAATGTATAATGCGTACCGCGACCTTTGTTGTGACGCACGCATTCTTCAGTTAATACTTTTTGTAAATTGTGTTTTGTGAGAACCCCGCCTGAGAAGTCGATGAGTGCGGGTACAGTAATTTTCTCTGTCGGAAAAAGGACAGAGAAGTCCCGAGCGGTTTCAAGAACTCTTTCTTTTACTGAGGTTTTCAAATCGCATGTCTCGCAAGTAAAAGAATTTCGCCCAGATAGGTGAAGCGGAGAACCGTCGTTAAAGCAAAATACATTTTTCTTTAAATTATCATATTGATAGATGACTTGTGCGGGGCGAGTGTCTTTTATATTATGCGCGAGTAACTTTTCCTTTAACTGAAGAGTGGTATCATTCACAGCATCTCGGTTTCTTGCCAAGTTGTCTAGCACGCGCCGCAGTTGTGCACGGGTAATAATCGATAGGTGATCTGGTGCATTATACAAATGGAATTCCTCGTTTATAAACACGACATAATGACGCACCGATTTTCGTACACCGATACGCTGCAATAACTCCCGAAACTTACTCGACGCTTCATCGACTTGCCTTACAGGCGACGGGATTTTTTGCATATTATGATATACATAAAATTCATCATCTTTATAAATAAAATCACCGATATAATTTTTTACTTCGAATAGTATGCATTCATTATTAGATAAAGAAACAGTATCGATTTGACGCGTCGAGCCATCAATTTCAAACGTAAAATCATGGATACTTGTACACGTATTATACGAAGCTAAAATCTCAGAAAACTCATTTTCACCTTCAAACCCACGCTCTAATCGCTCTAAGTAATATTTAGCATCATCATTGAGCGGCAAGCGCCACTTTAACGCACGCAACTGCTGATGCGCAAAACTTCTTTCCAACATACAAAACCTCCAGCTGTTTTACGCTTATATTAGCTGATAAAGTACAATCAGTCTAAAAGCAATTTTCTAGTTTCCGTTCTTAAAATACGTAGTATTTAAAAAAACATTCGCGGTTTTTAAGTAATTCCTATAGCAGATTTTTAAAATCTGTATGCAAAATAAAAAAGATGAGTCTCCTCATCTTTATTTCACTTCATTGACGTATGCGATTATTCCGCCGTTTAAGTTTTTAAATTCGTAACCGAGTTGTTCTAAGTATTGTGATGCCATTTCACTGCGTTTTCCAGAGCGGCAATATGCATAATATTCGCGGTCTTTCGGTAAATCAAACGTCTCGATTTCGTCAAGTGGATATAGAAGCGCACCTGGAATGTGTACTTCATCGTATTCTTCTTTTGAACGCACATCGATTAACTGCTTGTTGTCCGCGAGTTTTTGTAATTCATCTTTAGTAAAATTTAGCATTTCTAACTGTTCCATTAAAATCCTCCCAACTTTATCTCTAATTTGATTTTATATGAACTCCTCCAAATTGCATACAAAAAAACACCGTATCCGATTCGGATACAATGTTTGAAACTAATCTTATTCTTCGCCGCTAAGTTTGACTAAGATTTTCGCTTGGCTTTTATCTTCAATTAGAGTGTTGAAACCTTTGTCGATAATTTCATCAAGCTCGATTTCACTTGTGATCATTGGGCTTGGGTCGATTTGACCTGATTCAATCATTTTCACAGTTGCTTCAAAAATGTCTGGCTCGTATCCAAGTGTAGAAGAAATTCTTACACCACTTGTTGTGAGTAACATTGGGTTGAAGTCGATTGCTCTTTCAAAGATAGAAACGATTGTTACCATACCTCTTGGGCGAGTTGATTTAATAGATTGTTCTAACGTAATCGGTACACCAGCAACTTCAAATGTACGATCTACGCCGTCTGGATAGAACTGGTGGATATACTCGATAGGGTCTTCTTTACCACTATTTAATGTGTGAGTTGCACCGAATTCTTTCGCCTTTTCTAAACGCTCGTCTGATAAGTCGAATACGAAGATATCTCTCGCACCAGCCGCACGTGCAGCAAGTACAGTCACGAGACCAATTGGTCCTGCACCGTAAATCGCAACAGACTCTGCAAATTCCATTTCAGATTTACGAATCGCTTGTAACGCAACAGCTGTTGCGTTACAAGTGCACCAATTTTAAGTGAAGTTGAATCTTGTAATTTAACGATATTCTCTTTTGGAACAACGACATAATCAGCGAACGCACTATCACAACCAAGACCGATGAAAGTACCTTCTTTATAGAAGTCATATAACGGATTCGGGTGTAAGTTATTCGTTAACGCTGGGTTTACACATACTTTATCTCCAACGTTTAACCCTTCAACACCTTCACCTAACTCCTCAATGACACCAGAAAACTCGTGCCCCATAACGACCGGACGCTCTTGACCAGTGATTAGGTTCGGTTCATCACCAGGGATGAAGATCGGGCCACCAAGATATTCGTGTAAGTCCGTACCACAAATACCCGTCCAAGCAACCTTAACTTTCACAAGACCATCTTGAACTTTAGGCTCTTCGACCTCTTCAATACGGACGTCTTTCGTGTCATAGTAAACCACTGCTTTCTTCAAAAACACTCCTTTTATATTTATATATCTATTATACCCAGTGAACGTTCATTATTATGCATAATAAGAAGAAAAAATTCGGCGATTTTGTGAGAAGTTAGAATTTTTGAGTGTGTTTAGGCGATTGATGAGTGGGGGAGCGGGCTTTTATTCTTTTTAAATCGATGAAAAACTAGGGTTGCATGACAATATGGGACAAACTATCGCAAATCGATGAAAACCTACGGGGCTGGCGCGAATCGTCGGTGAAACGAACTTCCCACCGACGCTGTGAGACTCATCGTCGGCCAAATTTCTATTCGCCGACGGGAATTGCCGAATCGTCGGCGAATTATCGAGAAACCACTTTTTCGCCGACGATACTCGGTTTACCGTCGGTATTTTAAAAACTCGCCGACGATAACCCTGTTAGCGACGGTGAAGATTTCAGTTCGCCGACGATAGGGGGTCATACCAGTTACGTCCATATAATTGTGTAAAATAG